>PNLU01000029.1 GCA_013823245.1 Alcanivorax sp. | reverse complement strand
AGGCGGGCCGCCCGGTTGTAGCCGATCTTGAGTTTCCGCTGCACGGCGGAGATCGAGGCGCGTCGGGATTCGATCACATGGGCCACCGCTTCGTCATACAGCGGGTCCTGTTCGGCATCGTCATCCCCGCCGCTGCCTTCCATGCCCGGCAGCGGCGCGTTGATATCACCACCGTCGAGAATTTCCGGCAGGTAGTTCGGTTCGCCGCGCTTGCGCCAGTCATCGCAGACCCGATGCACCTCATCGTCTGAGACAAAAGCGCCGTGAACACGTTCCGGGACACTGACCCCCACCGGCAAATAAAGCATGTCACCGTGGCCAAGCAACTGCTCTGCCCCGCCCTGATCCAGCACCGTGCGCGAATCGATCTTCGACGATACCTGGAACGCCATCCGTGACGGCACATTGGCCTTGATCAACCCGGTAATCACGTCCACGGATGGCCGCTGGGTTGCCAGAATCAGATGGATGCCGGCCGCCCGCGCCTTCTGGGCGATCCGGGCAATCAGCTCTTCCACCTTCTTGCCGACAATCATCATCATGTCGGCGAACTCGTCCACCACGATAACGATGTACGGCAGCCGCTCCAGCAACGGTGCGGGCTCTTCCAGATTCATCGGGTCGTTGGGCTTCCACAAGGGATCCTTGAGGGGCTGGCCCTGCTTCTCGGCATCGGCCACCTTGCGGTTGTAGCCCGCGATATTACGCACGCCCAGTGCCGCCATCAGACGATAACGGCGCTCCATCTCGGCGACCCCCCAGCGCAGGGCGCTGGCGGCTTCTTTCATGTCGGTGACCACCGGGGTCAGCAGATGCGGAATGCCGTCATACACGGCCAGTTCCAGCATCTTCGGGTCAATCATGATCAGTCGCACGTCATCGGGCGTGGACTTGAACAGGATCGACAGCAGCATGGCATTCAGGCCTACGGATTTACCCGAGCCAGTGGTCCCTGCCACCAGCAGATGCGGCATCTTGGCCAGGTCCGCGACCACCGGGCTGCCGCTGATGTCCTTGCCCAGCGCCAGGGCCAGCGGCGAGGGTGAATCATCGAACGCCTTGCTGCCCACGGCTTCGGTAAAACGGATGATCTCGCGCTGCTCGTTGGGAATCTCGATGCCCACTGTGGTCTTGCCGGGAATCACCTCCACCACGCGCACCGAAATCACGGCCAGGGAGCGCGCCAGATCCTTGGCCAGATTGGTGATGCGGCTGACCTTGATCCCGGCCGCTGGCTGGATCTCGAACCGGGTAATCACCGGGCCCGGCTGCACGGCCACGACCTCGGCTTCGATATTGAAGTCACGCAGCTTGATCTCCAGCAGCCGTGACATGCCGTCCAGCGCTTCATTGGAGAAGCCGCCCCGGGCGCCTTCATCCACCGCATCCAGCAAACCCAGCGGCGGCAGCGTACCGGTCACCTGCGAGGTGAACAGCGGTTGCTGGCGCTCTTTCTCGGCGCGTACGCTTTTCTCGACCTTTTTCGGCGGCTGCCGGATTTCCGGGGGTTTGCGGTGCTCGGCCTTCTTCATGGCCACTTCCCGCACCTCACGGCGGCGCGCCAGTTCCACGGCAGCCTGGCGTTTCTCGTCGCGCTTTTCGCGCCATTGGCGCAGCGCCACCGGCACCCGTTGCACCAGCGCCAGCACCAGCGCGCCCAGCTTTTCAGACAGCCGTATCCAGGACAGATCCGTGAAGATCGTCATGCCGATCAGGAACAGGGCGACCAGTACCAGGGTACCGCCGAGGGGATTGAAAGCTTCCAGTGAAGCCCGGCCGACCACCTGGCCCAGAATGCCCCCGGCATCCCCGGGCAGCACGCTACCGTTGCCGGAGAAGTGCATCCAGGCCAGAGCCGTCCCGGCCAGCATGGTCAGGATGAAACCGACCAGGCGCAGGCTGAACATGGGCCAGTTGCCCGCCAGGCCTGCATGGCGCTCACGCAGGACACGCAGGCCCCAGAAGCCGACCAGCAGCGGAAACAGATAGGCCAGATAACCGAACAGGTAAAACAGCAGGTCTGCCGCAAAGGCGCCGAACCGGCCCCCGGCATTACGGATATGGCTGGCATCACTCGTGTATGACCAGCCCGGATCGCTGGGGCTGTAGGTGACCAGTGCGAGCAGCAGGTACAGCGACAGCGCGATCAGGCTGATGACCAGCCCTTCAAGCAGCCCGCGCCGCAAATGCTGCGCCCAGCCGGGCGCCTCGGCGGCGTTGTCCTGACGGCGCGCGCGCGCAGCGGATGCTCTGGATGAAGCCTTGGTGTTGCTCAAATCCCTGTCACTCCGACATCTTATTCCGGCAACAATCAAGAAATTACTCTAGATTGACCATATAAGATAATGAATTTAATAGAGATATTATCCCTGTGCCGCCCCGGGCGCCAGCCCCGGCGCCGGTCGGCGTGCCAGGCGGCATGCAATCCACCATTGTCGGTCATGACCCGACGCGGGGCAACCGCCGCCATCCCCCGGCCCCGGCGGGCTCAAGCCGCGCCCTCTGGCCTCTGCCTATGACCGCCATCGAAAGAAACGTTCCCCCTGCCCGCTTCAACCGCCGGGCGTTTTAGTGTAGTTTCCCCGCAGCTTGAATACCGTGGCGCATCCCGGAGGATACCGTTTCATGAGCACTGCACAGCATCACCGTCTGATCATTCTCGGTTCCGGCCCGGCCGGCTATTCCGCAGCGGTCTACGCCGCCCGCGCCAATCTGGACCCTGTGATCATCACCGGTATCCAGCCGGGCGGTCAGCTCACCACCACCACCGATGTCGATAACTGGCCCGGTGATGTCGAAGGCCTGCAAGGCCCCGACCTGATGGTACGGATGCAGCAGCATGCGGAGCGCTTCAACACGCAGATGGTGTACGACCACATCAATGAGGCCGACCTGTCCGCCAAGCCGTTCCGGCTCAAGGGCGACAGTGCCGAGTACACCTGCGATGCGCTGATCATTGCCACCGGGGCATCGGCCAAGTACCTGGGCCTGGACTCCGAGGAAGCCTTCAAGGGCAAGGGCGTGTCCGCCTGCGCCACTTGCGACGGCTTCTTCTACCGCAACCAGAAGGTGGCGGTCATCGGCGGCGGCAACACGGCCGTCGAGGAAGCGCTGTACCTGTCGAATATCGCCAGCCAGGTCTATCTGGTGCATCGCCGTGACACCCTGCGCGCCGAGAAGATCCTCCAGGACAAGCTGGCCGCGCGCGAGAACATCACGCCGATCTGGTTCCACACGCTGGATGAAGTGCTGGGCGACGACAGCGGCGTGACCGGCGCACGCCTGCGCAGCACCCGCGAAGACGGCAACACCCAGGACCTCGACGTTCAGGGCGTCTTCATTGCCATCGGCCATCAGCCGAACACGCAGATCTTCGAGGGCCAGCTGACCATGCAGGATGGCTACATCAAGGTGAAGTCCGGCACCGAAGGCAATGCCACCGCCACCAGCGTCGAGGGGGTCTTCGCAGCGGGAGACGTGGCCGATCACATCTATCGGCAGGCCATCACCTCCGCCGGCGCGGGCTGCATGGCCGCACTCGACGCCGAACGTTACCTCGACAATCTCTGATCTGTCCGCCCGGGAACGCCGCCATGCCCACGCGTATCGGTGTTCCCTGGCTGCCCCCTGGCGCCGCTTTCCCCCCTACCTCGTACGCGCTGCGTGAACCCGATGGCCTGCTGGCCATGGGCAACGATCTCAGCGTCACCACCCTGTTGCGGGCGTACCGGCGCGGTATCTTCCCCTGGTTCAGCGATGGCCAGCCGCCGCTCTGGTGGACACCGGACCCGCGACTGGTGCTGGCCCCTGACCGCTTTCACCTGAGCCGCAGCCTGCGCAAGCAACTGCGCCGGGATCTATTCCAGTTCAGCATCGATCAGGCCTTCACCCGGGTCATGCGGGCTTGCGCCGCTCCCCGTGAAAGTCAGGATGGCACCTGGATCACCGATGAGATGCGGGCTGCTTATGCCGCGCTTCATGAGGCCGGTCATGCCCACAGCATTGAGGTCTGGCAGGACCAGGAACTGGTCGGCGGTTTCTACGGCGTCAATCTGGGCAGCATGTTCTTTGGCGAGTCCATGTTCAGCCGACGCACCGATGCGTCCAAGGCCGCCCTGGCCCTGTTCTGCCAGTTGCACCCGGCTCACGGCATAACGCTGATTGATTGCCAGATGGAAACGCCGCATCTGGTGTCACTGGGGGCCAGGCCGATCAGCCGTGTGAACTTCGAGGCGTTGCTGGAGACACGGGTGTGCACGGAAAACCGCTGGTCGTGGCCACATCCGCCTGCCCGCTTTTCGGAATATGCAGCGCGTTATAAACTGGCCTTATGAGCGACCTGGCAACCCTCCGATTCTTCAGCACCCCGGCCCACGCCTGCAGTTACCTGGAGGAGCATCAGGCCACCACTCTTTTTGTTGATCCGCACGCCCGTATCACCCCCAGGCTGTACGCGGACCTGACGCAACTCGGCTTTCGTCGCAGCGGCGATTATCTGTACCGGCCCCATTGCGGCACCTGTCAGGCCTGTATCCCGGCCCGAGTCCGGGTGGCCGACTTCGAGCCCAACCGGAGCCAGCGCCGGATCCAGCGCCGTAACCAGGGGTTGCGGGTCGAGGTCATTGCGCCGCGCTTTACCAACGAGCTGTATCAGCTCTACAGCCGCTATATCGAACGCCGCCATGGTGATGGGGACATGTTTCCACCCAGCCAGGAGCAGTTCGCCAGCTTCCTGATGTCCAGCTGGAGCGACACCCGCTTCTGCTGTTTTCGTGACGAACATGACACCCTGCTGGCAGTGGCGGTGGTCGACCAGCTCGATGATGGCCTGTCAGCGGTCTACACCTTCTACGATCCGGAGTACCCCGGCCGGAGCCTGGGCAGCCAGGCCATCCTGTGGCAGATCCAGCACTGCCGGGACAAGGGGCTGGCCTATCTGTACCTGGGCTACTGGATCAGACGTTGCCGCAAGATGCGTTACAAGCAGCAGTTCCAGCCCCTGGAACTGCTCTGCAACGATGTCTGGGCGGAACAGGGTCAGCACCCCGCCCGGCACAGTGCCGGGTAAAGCCTTTGCAGGGCCAGACCATTTCCGGCACAATTGCGCCTCTCTTAATTGACCCGCCCCGAAGGGCCGACAGATTGCATGGCGAAAGAAGAGCAGATCGAACTTGAAGGCGTGGTGGTAGATACCCTCCCGAATACCATGTTCCGCGTGAAGCTGGACAACGGTCACGAGATCATTGCGCACATTTCCGGCAAGATGCGCAAACACTACATCCGCATCCTGACAGGCGACCGGGTCAAGGTGGAAATGTCCCCCTACGACCTGAGCAAGGGTCGCATTACCTTCCGCATGAAGTAATTCGCAACCGGACATAAAAAACCCGCAGGGCCCTGAGGCACTGCGGGTTTTTGTCGTGCGCCGCGATCAGGTCGCGGCTTCGGTCTCCGCTTCCGTGACTCGCAACTGCAGGCCTTTCTCGTTGGCGGTGACGCTCACGCGTCCACCCTGCTCGGCCAGCTCTCCGAACAACAACATTTCGGCCAGCGGCTTCTTCAGTTGCTCCTGGATCAGACGCGCCATCGGCCGTGCGCCCATGGCGCGATCATAGCCCTGCTCGGCCAGCCAGGCGCGGGCCTCGTCATCGACCTGCAAGGTGACACCACGCTCGTCCAGTTGCGCCTGCAGTTCGGTCAGGAACTTGTCCACCACGCCGAGGATGGTTTCCGGCGTCAGGGCACCGAACTGGATCACGGCATCCAGGCGGTTGCGGAATTCCGGCGTGAACATCTTCTTCAGTGCCTCACTGCCATCGGTGGAGTGATCCTGCTGGGTAAAGCCGATGGACGCCCGGCTCATCACTTCCGCTCCGGCATTGGTGGTCATAATCAGAATGACGTTGCGGAAATCCGCCTTGCGGCCGTTGTTATCGGTCAGCGTGGCATGGTCCATGACCTGCAGCAGCAGGTTGAAGACTTCCGGGTGCGCCTTCTCGATTTCGTCCAGCAACAGCACGCAATGGGGCGTCTTGGTCACGGCCTCGGTGAGCAATCCGCCCTGGTCAAAACCGACATAGCCCGGCGGTGCGCCGATCAGGCGACTCACGGTATGCCGCTCCATGTACTCGGACATGTCGAAGCGCACCAGTTCCACGCCCAGCGCACGTGCCAGCTGGCGGCTGACCTCGGTCTTGCCCACCCCGGTCGGCCCGGCAAACATGAAGCAACCCACCGGTTTGTCAGCCGCCTTGAGGCCGGCCCGGGACAGCTTGATAGCCGCCGACAGCGCTTCGATGGCCTGATCCTGACCGAACACCGTCATCTTCAGGTCACGCTCCAGGTTACGCAGCAGTTCCTTGTCGGACTGGGACACGGATTTCGGCGGTATCCGGGCGATCTTCGCCACCATCGCCTCGACGTCGTCCACCTCGATGGTGTTGCGCCGCTCGCCCTCGGGCCGCAGCCGCTGCCAGGCACCGACTTCATCAATCACATCAATGGCCTTGTCCGGCAGATGACGGTCGTTGATATAGCGCGCCGACAGCTCGGCCGCCGCCTTCAGGGCATCATCGGTGTAGGTCACCTCATGGTGCTCCTCGAAGCGCTTTTTCAGGCCGCGCAGGATGCCGAAGGTCTCGTCCACGGTCGGCTCAACCACGTCGATTTTCTGGAAGCGACGCGACAGGGCGCGGTCTTTCTCGAAAATCCCGCGGTACTCCTGGAAGGTGGTGGAGCCCATGCACTTGATGGTGCCATTGGCCAACGCCGGCTTGAGCAGGTTGGAGGCATCCATGACCCCACCCGAAGCCGCCCCGGCCCCGATAATGGTATGAATCTCGTCGATAAACAGAATGGCATGGGGTTGCTTCTGCAACTCGTTCACCAGTGCCTTGAAGCGTTTCTCGAAATCACCCCGGTACTTGGTGCCGGCCAGCAACGCGCCCATGTCCAGCGAGTACACTACGGATTCGCGCAACGGCTCCGGCACCTTGCCTTCCACGATCATCCAGGCCAGCCCTTCCGCAATAGCGGTCTTGCCGACGCCCGGCTCACCCACCAGCAGCGGGTTGTTCTTGCGACGCCGGCACAGGATCTGTGCCGCGCGCTCGATCTCGAAAGCACGGCCGATCAGCGGATCGATACGATCCTGGCGCGCCATCTCGTTCAGATTGGTGGTGTAGTTTTCCAGCGCGCCGTTGGCGGCACCCTCACCGTCTTCGGTCGCCGCCTCGGGGCGCTCGGTCTCCTCACCTTCGTGGATGCGCGAGATGCCGTGGCTGATGAAGTTCACCACGTCGACACGGTTGATGTTCTGGGCGCGCAGCAGATAGACCGCCTGGCTTTCCTGCTCGCTGAAGATGGCTACCAGCACGTTGGCGCCGGTGACTTCACGCTTGCCGGAGGACTGAACGTGAAACACGGCCCGCTGCAACACGCGCTGGAAGCCCAGCGTGGGCTGAGTGTCGCGCTCACTGTCATCGTCCGGGATCAGCGGCGTCGTGTCATCGATAAACCGGTCCAGGGCCTGGCGCAGGTCCACCAAGTCCGCGCCACAGGACTCCAGCACTTCCACCGCCGCCTGGTTGTCGAGCAATGCCAGCAACAGGTGCTCCACCGTCATGAACTCGTGCCGATGGGTACGGGCATGGCGGAACGCTTCGTTCAGGGTCAGTTCCAGTTCTCTGCTGAGCATGGCTCACCTCTCGGTTCACGAGGAAGAAATTCAGGCCTCAGGCCACTTCCACCTGACACATCAGGGGATGCTGGTTCTC
The DNA here is from genome assembly GCA_013823245.1 of Alcanivorax sp. GTDB lineage: Bacteria > Pseudomonadota > Gammaproteobacteria > Pseudomonadales > Alcanivoracaceae > Isoalcanivorax. Next base: position 20,035 of record PNLU01000029.1, on the reverse strand, counting down.
GCGGGCATAGTCAACGACCTGCGCCGCTCTGGTCTCTGCGATATCGCGGGGATACACACCGCATACCGCCCGACCTTCCGTGTGCACCGTCAGCATGGTGCGGGTCGCCTGTTCACGGTCCATGGCAAAGAATCGTTCCAATACCTCTACCACAAAATCCATCGGTGTGTAGTCATCGTTCAGCATCAGAACCTTGTACAGCGGCGGGCGGCGCAGTTTCGGCCGCGCTTCCTCCACGGCCAGATCGCCATGCCGATCCGGCTGTCCTGGCTCTTCCGGCGGTTCCTGCGGTTCCTGTGGGCCGCCGACGGGATACCTGTAGGTGCTCGAAATCATGCTGCTCTCTAACGGTTGTATACCTGTGATGCGTTTCCCGCAATCAGGATATGGTGAATTGCGGCGCATTTTTCAATAGCGGCCCCGTGCTCATCTTTCCGGGGCTTGACACTCCCGGGGCATTGGTTAAAAGTTGAGCGAATCAGGGTGCGACCGGATCTAGCTACGAGAATGTCTCCGCCAGTTTACCCGAATCGGCGTGAGCGCGGGGATAACAACAAATCAGCGGCCATCGGAGAGGCGAAGGACCATGGCTACGGGAAAGGTCAAGTGGTTTAACAACGCAAAGGGATATGGCTTCATCCGCCCGGACGCTGGCGGTGAAGACCTGTTCGTTCACTATTCCTATATCCAGATGGACGGCTACCGCAGCCTGAAGGCCGGTCAGCCTGTGGAGTATGATCTGCAGGAGGCCAACAAGGGCTATCACGCCGTCAATCTGCGTCCGGCCGGCGGCCAGGACGCCGCAGGCAGCGGTTCCGCCGCCGGTGCAGCCCCTGTGGCTGCTGCACCGGTTACGGAATAAGGCGCGTTACTGCTCCATGTGGCGGATGACCGCCTGACCGAACTGGGAGCACTTCAGCAGGGTAGCATCCGGCATCAGGCGCTCGAAGTCGTAGGTCACGGTCTTCGCTGAAATAGCCCCTTCCATGCCGCGGATGATCAGGTCCGCTGCTTCGTTCCAGTCCATGTGGCGCAACATCATCTCTGCGGACAGAATCAGCGAACCGGGGTTCACCTTGTCTTGCCCTGCATACTTGGGCGCGGTGCCGTGGGTCGCCTCGAACAGCGCCACAGAGCCGCCGATGTTGGCGCCGGGAGCGATACCGATCCCACCCACTTCTGCAGCCAGTGCATCAGAGATGTAGTCGCCGTTGAGGTTCAGCGTGGCAATCACGCTGTAATCTGCCGGACGCATCAGGATCTGCTGCAGGAAGGCGTCGGCGATCACGTCCTTGATAACGATTTCCTTGCCGGTGCGCGGGTTCTTCATGGTCAACCAGGGGCCGCCGTCCAGCAGTTCCGCGCCGAAACGCTCACGCGCCAGCTCGTAACCCCAGTCCTTGAAGGCACCCTCGGTGTATTTCATGATGTTGCCCTTGTGCACCAGGGTCACCGAGTCCTTGTCGTTGTCGATGGCGTACTGGATCGCCTTGCGCACCAGACGCTGCGTGCCCTCGCGGGAAACCGGCTTGATGCCGATACCACAGCCTTCCGGGAAACGGATCTGGGTCACGCCCATCTCTTCACGCAGGAAGCGAATCAGTTTGGTGGCTTCAGGGCTGTCTGCTTTCCACTCGATGCCCGCGTAGATATCCTCGGAGTTCTCCCGGAAGATGATCATGTCGGTCAGTTCGGGATGGGTCACCGGGCTGGGTACGCCGGGGAACCAGCGCACGGGGCGCATGCAGGTGTAGAGGTCGAGCTCCTGGCGCAGGGCCACGTTCAGGGAGCGAATCCCGCCGCCTACCGGCGTGGTCAGCGGTCCCTTGATCCCGACAGTGAATTCGCGCATCGCTTCCAGGGTCTCTTCCGGCAACCAGACGTCCGGGCCGTAGACCTTGGTGGCTTTCTCGCCAGCGTAGATTTCCATCCAGGTGATGGCGCGTTTGGTACCGTAAGCTTTCTCAACGGCGGCATTCACCACATCAATCATTACCGGCGAGATATCAACGCCGATGCCGTCACCCTCGATATAGGGAATGATCGGGTGGTTGGGTACATTCAGGGATAGGTCCGCATTAACGGTGATTTTGTCACCATCTGCCGGAACCATGATCTTTTGGTATCCCATCTAACTACTCCCTCTGGAAAATAACCGTACAATTCGGTAAGCGGAGCCTCTAGGCCTCTCAGGAGGCGCGATTATAGCATCGGCGGGCGCAGCTTGCCTGACCTTTTGCGAGTCACCGCCATCGATTTCGGCCATGAGCGGCCCGCGGGTTATCAACAAGAGAGACGTCATGGCGCGCCTGATACTGTTCAACAAGCCCTTCCGGGTCCTGTCGCAATTTACCGATGACGGCGGGCGGGCCACGCTCGCGAATTACCTGCGCATCCCCGGCGTCTATCCGGCCGGGCGTCTGGACTGGGACTCTGAGGGCTTGCTGTTACTGACGGATGACGGCGCCCTGCAGGCGCGTATCAGTCAGCCGCGCTTTCACCTGCCCAAGACCTATCTGGTCCAGGTGGAAGGTACCCCGGACGCTGCACAGCTTCAGCAACTTCGTGCTGGCGTTCAATTGAACGATGGTCTAACCCGCCCGGCGCAGGTCCAGCCCTGCGACGCGCAGGAATGGCTCTGGCCCCGCCATCCGCCGGTGCGCGAGCGCAAGAGCGTGCCTGACAGCTGGCTGCAACTGACGATTACCGAAGGGCGCAACCGGCAGGTGCGGCGCATGACCGCCGCCATCGGCTGCCCTACCCTGCGCCTGATTCGCTGGCGCATCGGCGACTGGACTCTGGAGGGCCTTGCACCGGGAGAATACCGCGAGATCAGTGTTCATCTTCCCCGGGCTCCTCGTGCCAGCGGCGCGCCGCCCGCAGATCGGAAGTCCGGGCCTCGACCCACTCGGCATCGCCCCCGGCGCCGCTGACCTTTTTCCACAGCGGCACCTCGGTCTTGACTCGGTCCATCAGGCAACTGCATGCCTCAAAAGCCTCGGCGCGATGCGCCGCCGCCACGCCGACCACCACAATAGTGTCGCCCGTGCTCATCGCTCCGACCCGATGCCAGGCCAGCACCCGCGTCAGCGGCCAGCGGTCGGCCACCTGCGCGGCGATCTGGTCCAGCACCTTCTCGGTCATCGCCGGATAATGCTCCAGAAAGAGTGAAGACACCGTTCCCGCCTCATCGCGTACCTGCCCGGTGAACAGGACCGTCGCCCCCGCTGCACCGCCTGCGGCAGCCAGCCACGCCTGCGCCGCCGCACAATCCAGCGGCGTATCCAGCACCCGGCAGTCCTGAAGCGCCACCTCGGCCATCCTCAGCCTCCGGTTACCGGTGGGAAAAAGGCCACCACATCGCCGTCCTGCACCGGCGTAACCGGCTGGGCAAGCTCCTCATTCACGGCAGCCAGCACCTGCTCCCCCGCGCCCAGCGCCTCTTCCCAGGCCCGATCACCCTGCGCCAGACGCGCCCGCACTGCGCTCACATCGCGCAGATCCGGCGTCCACTCCAGCAGCGCCCGCTCGGTGCCCAGCCGCTCCCGCAGTCCGGCAAAGAACAACACCTCAATCATTTACCGTCTCCATTCACCACTGCGTCCGCCGGTTTTCTCCAGCAGGCAGATACCCTCCACACGCATGCCGCGATCCACCGCCTTGCACATGTCATAAACGGTCAATGCCGCCACCGATACCGCCGTCAGCGCCTCCATCTCCACGCCCGTCGGCCCCTTGACCCGGCACTCTGCCTCGATCCGCAGCACGGCTTCCGCAGCGCCGTCGCCGGGCGACTCGGGTACCAGTTCCACACGAATCTTCGACAGCAGCAACGGGTGACACAGCGGGATCAGGTCCCAGGCTTTCTTCGCCGCCTGAATCCCGGCCACCCGCGCCACGGCCAGCACATCCCCTTTGGGATGCTGTCCATCGACGATCATGGCCAGCGTCGACGGCGTCATATAGACCCGCGCCTGCGCCCTGGCCCGCCGATCAGTATCCGGCTTGTCGGTCACATCCACCATCGATGCCCGACCCTCTGCATCCAGATGCGTCAGCTTGTTATCGCTCATTGATTGACCCTTGAAGTGCTGTGTCGTCACGCGTTGTGTTGTCGGCAGAGTCCGGACGCCTGGGCGGGCAGACCCTCCCGGGACCCGCCGTGAATCCGTCCCTGGAGGCTTGCGTTCGGCATCCATGCCTCACACAGTCCCGGGAGGGTCTGCCCGCCCAGGCGCCCTCCGGGGTAACGCCACCCTCGTTGCCGTCGGCTGAGGACAGCAGAAAAGCCGCCAAACTGGCCCTGTATCGGGACGCTGATGTACCATCCCCGCTCCGCCGGATCGAGTCAACCATGAACAGTTTTACGCCCCATATTACCGTGGCCACCCTCGTCGAGCAGGACGGTCGTTTTCTGTGCGTGCGTGAGCGTGCCAATGATCGGGAAGTGATCAACCAGCCTGCCGGGCATGTCGAAGCCGGGGAGCAGCTGGTGCAGGCCGCGTTCCGTGAAACGCTGGAAGAGACCGCCTGGACCGTCAAGGTCACCGGCTTCCTGGGCTGCTATATCTTCCAGCCGGTGCCGCGCGGCGGCGTCTATCATCGTTACTGCTTCATTGCCGAGCCGGTGCGCCACGATGCCGGGCAGCGTCTGGACCGGGGTATCATTGAGGCCGTGTGGCTGGACCCCGACGCGCTGCGTGCGCGCCGTCCGGAACACCGCAGCCCGCTGGTGATGCGCTGCGTGGACGACTACCTGGGCGGCCGCCGCCTGCCGCTGGATGTTATTTACGAACACAGCTGGGCCTTGCAGGAAGGCTGATGACACTCTCGCAACGCGCACCTGAATCCACCCGCATCATTGTCGGCATGTCCGGCGGTGTGGACTCCGCTGTGGCCGCCTGGCGCCTGAAAGAGGCCGGTTACCAGGTCGAAGGCCTGTTCATGAAGAACTGGAACGAGGATGACGGCACCGAATACTGTACCGCCCGCGAGGACCTGCTGGATGCCATGCAGGTGGCCGGGGTGCTGGATATCGAACTGCACACGGTGAATTTTGCGGCGGAATACTGGGATCGGGTATTCGAGCACTTCCTGGCGGAGTACCGGGCCGGTCGCACTCCCAACCCGGATATCCTGTGCAACAAGGAGGTGAAGTTCCGTGCCTTTCTGGACCATGCGCTGACGCTCGGTGCGGACGGCATTGCTACGGGCCACTACGCGCAGGTGCGTCATGGCGAGCACACGGGTGAACTGCTCCGGGCGGTGGACGGGAACAAGGATCAGACCTATTTCCTGCATGCGGTAGGTGGCGACAAGTTTGCCCGTACCCTGTTTCCGCTGGGCGACCTGGAGAAGCCCGAGGTGCGGCGTATTGCGCAAGCCCGGGGGTTCGCCAACCACAAGAAGAAAGACTCCACCGGCATCTGCTTTATTGGCGAGCGTCGCTTCAAGGATTTCCTGCAACGCTACCTGCCCGCGCAGCCCGGCCGGATTGAAGATGACCACGGCAATCTGCTCGGCGAGCACAGTGGTCTGATGTATTACACCCTGGGCCAGCGTCAGGGGCTGGGCATCGGCGGTCGTGCCGAGGCCGATGAATCGCCCTGGTATGTGGCCGCCAAGGATCTGGATCGCAATGTGCTGGTGGCCGTGCAGGGGCATGATCACCCGCTGCTGCTGAGCCAGGTGATAAACACGGGGCCGATGCACTGGATCGCTGGCTCGCCTCCGCCCCTGCCGGCACGGCTTACCGCCAAAACGCGCTATCGTCAGCCGGACCAGGCTTGCACGGTGGAGGCCGACGCGCGCGGCGGCGTGCGGGTGTACTTCGAGGACCCGCAACGCGCCGTTACGCCGGGGCAGTCCCTGGTGCTGTACGATGGGCCTGTGTGCCTGGGTGGCGCCGTTATCGAATCTTGTGAGTAAGACCGCATGAGCAGACCCGAACATACCCATCAGGCCATCGGTCTGGCCGCCATGTTTCAGGCTGGGCAGCTTGCCGACCGCATTGCAGCCACCGGTCATTGCGCCGATCAGCCCGTGGAAGCGCTGCTGGCGGGCACCATGAATCTGGCGCCCAGCGACTATGAGCATGTCTACCCGTCGCTGGCCGACCTGCGGCCCGGCTTCACGCTGCTGCGTGATGCCCTGGCGGGACGCCAGAGCCAGGACAATGTGCGTGCGGTGGGTTATGCCCTGGCGCTGATGCATCTCACCGGCAGGCTGCGCAAGGATGACGCGCTGATGAGCGTGCTGCGCAACCGGCTGGAGGCACTGGACGCCCAGCGCGCTCATTTCGAACGCCTGGCCGCGCCGGAATTTTGCCACCGTCTGGCCGGTATCTATGTGGATACCCTGGGCACGCTGAAATTCCGTATCAAGGTGCAGGGCGAACCCCAGCACCTGCGCAATGAGGACAACGCAGCGCGTATCCGGGCGCTGTTTCTGGCCGGGGTGCGTGGCGGTGTGCTGTGGCAACAGGCCGGGGGGCGCCGCTGGCATCTGCTGATGCAGCGCAAGCGCCTGCTGGATGCCACGGACGCCATTCTGCGCCAGTCCCTGCACTGACAGGCCAAACCGAGCACTGACTGACAGCCTCGCCCGTCCGCCGCCCTTGCGGTATCATGCGCGCGATTCCCGAACCCCCTTGACGACTGCCGCCCGCCCAGGAGCATGCCCATGTCACAGCAGGACACTCTGACCGCCATTTCCCCCGTGGACGGCCGCTACGCCGGCAAATGCGATGCCTTGCGCCAGATCACCAGTGAATACGGCCTGATCCGCAACCGGGTGCGAGTGGAAATCCGCTGGCTGGAAACCCTGTGCAAGACCCGCGACATCCCGGAAGTGCCGCTGATGAGCGCAGACACCGCCTACCAGCTGCGGCAGATTACCGACCGTTTCGACCAGAAAGCGGCCCAGCGCATCAAGGCCATCGAGGCGACCACCAACCACGACGTCAAGGCGGTGGAGTACTACATCAAGGAACGCATGGCCGAGTTCGATGAGTTGGCCGCGATCAGCGAGTTCGTGCACTTTGCCTGCACCTCGGAGGACATCAACAACCTGTCCTACAGCCTGATGTTGTCCGAAGCCCGCAGCGTGATGCTGCCGGTGATGGACAAGGTGATCGAGTCGCTGCGCCGCCTGGCCCACCAGCTGGCCGCCCAGCCGCTGCTGTCACGCACCCATGGCCAGACCGCATCGCCCAGCACCGTGGGCAAGGAAATGGCCAACGTCGTGGCGCGCCTGAAACGCCAGCGCGATCAGTTTGCCGCCGTGGCCCTGCTGGGCAAGATGAACGGCGCCGTGGGCAACTACAACGCCCACCTGGCGGCCTACCCGGATGTGGACTGGCCCGCCGTGGCCAAAGGGTTCGTGGAAGGCCTTGGCCTGACCTTCAACCCCTACACGACCCAGATTGAGCCGCACGACTGCATTGCCGAGTATTTCCATGCCCTGATGCGCTTCAACACCGTGCTGCTGGATTTCGATCGTGATGTCTGGGGCTACATTTCCCTGGGCTACTTCAAGCAGCGCACCGTGGAAGGCGAAGTCGGCTCCTCCACCATGCCGCACAAGGTCAACCCGATCGATTTCGAGAACTCCGAGGGCAATCTCGGCATTGCCAATGCGCTGATGGACCATCTGGCAGCGAAACTGCCGATCTCGCGCTGGCAGCGTGACCTGACAGATTCCACCGTGCTGCGCAATGTCGGTGTGGGCCTGGGCCACAGCCTGATCGCCTTCGAGGCGACCCTGAAAGGTATCGGCAAACTCGAAGTGAATGCCGCGCGCCTGGACGAGGATCTGGACAACGCCTGGGAAGTGCTGGCCGAGCCGATCCAGACCGTCATGCGCCGCTATGGCATCGAGCAGCCCTACGAAAAGCTCAAGGCGCTCACCCGTGGCAAAGCCATCACCCAGGAGACCCTGGCCAGCTTTATCGACAGCCTGGAGATCCCCGAGGAAGCCCGTGAGCGCCTGAAAGCCATGACGCCGGGCAGCTATATCGGCAACGCTGACGACCAGGCACGGGCAATCTGAGTGAGCACACTGCCGCGCTTTACCCTGCCCCTGCCCGCTGCGGACTTCCTGCGCGACTACTGGCAGCGCAAGCCGTTACTGGCCAGGGCAAGCGCCACCGGCCTGGCGATTCCGGACCCGGACACCCTGGCGGGCCTGGCCCTGGAAGAAGGCGTGGAGTCGCGCCTGATTATGGGGGCGCAGGATTCACCCTGGACCCTGCGTCATGGCCCGTTTGACGAGGACGACTTCCGCACCCTGCCGGAGCAGAACTGGACCCTGCTGGTCCAGTCGGTGGACTACTGCCTGACCGAGGTGTCCCTGCTGCTCGACAGTTTCGATTTCCTGCCGCCCTGGCGCCTGGAAGACATCATGATCAGTTACGCCGTGCGCGGCGGCAGCGTGGGCCCGCATTTCGACCAGTATGATGTGTTCCTGATCCAGGCCAGCGGCCAGCGCCGCTGGCAGCTGGGCCCGGCCTGCGATGCCGATACGCCGCTGCAACCCCATGACAGCCTGCGCCTGCTGGCCGACATGCCGGTGCAGGAAGAGCACCTGCTCGGCCCGGGCGATGTGCTGTATATCCCGCCCGGCGTGGCGCACTGGGGTATCGCCGAAGACGACGACTGCGTGACCTGGTCGGTGGGTTTCCGTGCCCCACGGCGCGCAGACCTGCTGGCACGGCTGACCGACGAGTGTCTGGCTGACATGCCTGAGACGCTGTTCACGGACCCGGGACGCGATCTGCCTCAGGATGCGGCCGGCCTCAGCGATGCCGATGTCCAGGCCCTCACCGAGCAGGCCCTGAGCCTGCTGACACCGGAACGGACCCGCCGCGCGCTGATGCAGCTACTGAGCGAACCGCGCCAGGGTAACCAGAATGGCCCCGATTTTGCAGGCCTTGATTTTGAGGTGGATACCGGGCACATTCGCGCCGCAGCCCCGCACGCGACCCTGGTGCGACGTGGCAGCACACGCCTGCTGGCCGACGCCAGCGGGCTCTGGCTTAACGGCGAACATGTCCCGCTGCCCGATGATTCGCGTGGCCTGGGCACTTATCTGGCCAGTCGGCGTCTGTATGATGCCCCGTCTCTGGCCCAGCATGCCGGTGAAGCCGGAATGGAGTTGCTGAATGAATGGATTGAACAAGGCTTTTTCGTTTCCCTCGAGTGAGGCAGTCATGGCGTTCACCGTAATCCGGACCACCTGGGCCGAGCATGAACCCGCTCTGCGACATATTCGCGATACCGTATTTATCCAGGAACAACATGTGCCGGAATCCCTGGAGTGGGACGGCGCGGATGAAGACTCTGTGCACTTCATCGCCCTGGATGAGCAGGACAACGCCATCGGCTGCATCCGCCTGCTGCCCAGCGGCCAGGTCAGCCGCCTGTCGGTGCTGGAACAGCACCGCAACCAGGGCATCGGCAAGGCACTGCTGATTGCCGCCGAAGAAGAGGCCCGGGCCCGCGACATGAAGGAAATCTTCCTGCACGCCCAGACCCACGCCACCAGCTTCTACGAGAACTGCGGGTTCAGCGTGACAGGCGGCATCTTTGTCGAAGCGGATATTCCGCACCGGCAGATGTTCAAGGAACTCAGCGCCGCCTGATGTCTGGTACGGACTGGCTCCTCGGCGAGGGCACCCACAGCTATCCGCTGCCTGACCTCGCCGCCTTTACCGAGGCGCTGCTGCGCCTGCTCCCGCAAACCCGCCGCAGCGTGATCATCCAGGCCCCCGAGCTGGACACCCCCTGGCTCGGCAATCAGGCCATCGGCAACCTGCTCAGCCGCCACCTGCGGCATCATCCCCGCTTTCGTCTGCAACTGCTGTTCAACGATGCTCGCCGCGCCGTGCGCCAAGGGCATCACCTGATTCGCCTGGCGCAGCAGTTCCCCAGCTACTTCGATCTGCGACGGGCTCAACCTGACGACCAGCGCAACGCCGCCTGGCTGGTCCTGGACGAGCGCGCGCTGATCAGCCGCGATGATCCCCAGCGGTTCCGCGATGGCACTGCCAGCCCGAATGCACCGCTGGCCGCTCGCAATCTGCTGCGTGATTTCGAAGACCGCTGGCAACGCGCCCAGCCCGACCCACAGCTTCGTCGTCTGTATCTCTGAGCCGAATCTCCGGGTTATGCATCCGGAAATGTGACCTCCCCCGACCTTCACGCGACGATAATTGTTACCATGCGCCACTTTGCCAACGGACAGGAGTGCATGCCGTGTCACACAGCACCCGGGGCCTGCTCGCAGGTGTCCTCAGTCTTGCGCTGGCGCTGGCTGGCTGCCAGCGCAGCGATACCCCGACCTTCACCGATCATTACCTGATCACCCAGAGCGTGGAGGCACGCGGCCTGGGCAACGCCGAGATCAAGGCCTGGATGCGGGCCGACTATTTCCAGCGCGGCACGCAACGCACCGCCCTGCATGTGACGCCGCTGTGGATGTCCATCGGCGATGGCCACCGGGGGCTGGATACCGCCCAGCCGGATGCCTACATGCTGGAAGACGAGGAGTTCCTGACGCTGCTGGACTGGATGTTTGCGGGCACCCGTCTGGAGCTGGCCCGCGACGGCAGCATCAGCGAGGTCAAACCCGGCAACCCGGATGCCCACGCACGCATCATGGCGCGTATGCCTGAGACCTTCCCGGCCCTGCATGAACAGACGCCTCTGCTGGTCCGCCTGCCGGACAACCTGCATATCGACCAGCAATGGCAGGATACCCAGGCACTACCCGACGGCGGCGATATGACGCTGACCCTGACGGTGATCGACATGGACGATGAGCAGGTGCTGCTGAGCCTGCGGGCCGGCCGCTTTGCCGAAGACCTTGACCAGGCCGAGTTCCCCTACGCCTCAGGCACCCTGCTGCTGCGCCGGGATGGAGAATACCCGGTGGACATGCGCATGACCCTGCTCACCCACCACGATGACCTGCCCGGTGACGAGCCGCTGCAAATGACATTGTCACTGGTCAGCAGTGCCTTCAGCGAATACGGCTTTCACCAGTACTCGGGCAGCGACTACCTGGACTGGATCGACCGTCAGCTGCAGGACAGTGCCCTGGAACGCCCGGACAGCGACGATATCGCCCGCGAGCTGGAACGGCTGAACACCCGACCGGAAGCGATCAAGGCGCTGGATCACAGCCTGCATTGGCAGCTTCACGAAGGCCAGGTGATTCTGGATCATGACCTGGTTTCGGTCTTCGGCTATCACATTCCCGGCATACGCCTGGCGGGCATTCGCCTGCTCGGCCACGATGGCCAGCCGCTGGCTCTGGATTACCTGCTCAATCGCCAGTTCGAACGGGAGTGGTACGCTGGCGCCACGCGGCTGGGCGATGCCGAATCGCCGGTCATTTTTCCCGACCCGCGTGCACCGCGGGATCTGGCCAATGACCTGGACCGTATCGAAGTGGATCTGTTGATCGAATCCAGCACGGCCCTGCCCGTCACCTATCTCTCGCGCGAGTCGTCGCAGGACGATTCCGCCGACCCCCGGCTCCGAGGCCTGCACTGGTCCGACGATGAAATCCGCCTCACCGTGCCCCGCCAGCACTGGGGGCTGGTCCCCGTGGCCCTGAACGCTGACGGCGAGCCGGTGCCGATGGATCTGGTCTATCTGCCCGCCTGGCTGCAGCGGCTTCCGGAAGGTGCCGAGCGTTACCTGCTCGCTGATACCAGCAACCTGGTGCTTGCCAATGACAGCATGGAGATTCTGGTCCGGACCGGGGAACCCGCAACGCAGGTCGCGCTGTATTTCTCCGACAGCCGCTGGACGCCCCATACCCTCAGCGCGCCCCGTCTGGACTCCCCGGCTGGCGCCGAGGTGCGCCGCTATCGCACTACCGCATCATATTTTCCGGACCCCGGCAACGAGCCGCTGCCCAGCGGGCAGGTCGATGTGCGCGCCGCTTTTGCGGACAGCGCCCCCCTGTGCAGCGATTGCGACCACTTCAGCCTGCCCTGGCCTGATACCTTGCCCCGGGTGGTGGCCGACAGCTGCCGCCTTGAAGCCCTGGACCCGCAAGGCGCCCCGGCGCGTTATTACGGCAACCTCCTGGCCAGCCACTTTGAACCTGGCGGCTATATGGAAGACCCGGCCCTGTGGCTCACCAGCAAGGAGGTTGTCCAGGTGCGCTATTTCCACGACCTCACCGTGAGCGTGCAACTGCACTGCCCGGAGAGCGTGGAGTTCGTGCTCGAAGACCCGGCCGACAACGACTGCCTGGACACACCCGATGAACGCACCGTGCGGCTGCGTGACAGCGAAGATTGCGCCGCGCTGTCACTGACTCATCTGAGTGCGATGGATGATCTGGGCTTCCTGCTGCACGCCGACGAGCCTCTGGACGAGCACACACGACGTTTCCTCGGGCCGGTGGACCAGGTGCACTATCCGCACCCTGCCGGGGACTTCAGCCGAGAATGGTCTGTGCGCTTTCCCGCGCTGCCTTGAGGAGATGCCGATGCGACACCTGACAAGCGCCCTGTTGCTGGCCCTGCTGACCAGCGTTGCTGTGCCCGTCTCTGCTGACGACATGGGCGACAACATGGGTAACGACACTGAACGCCAGCGGGTATGGCTGGATCATGGCCTGCAGCCCGTGGATGAAGACGATGCCGTCTACTATGCCTACGTACCGCTGCCCCCTGTGGAAAGCGAAGACGGCCGGACGCGCTACCAGCTGCATCTCTACCACCCCAACGATCAACTGGCACGCGACACCCTGTTCACCCGACCGGACCCGAGTGAGGGGTTCCGGGATGGCCCTTACCGCCATTACAGTCCGGAAGGCACGCTGGTGGCCGAAGGCGCCTTTTCGCGTGGATCACCCCATGGCCCCTACAAAACCTGGTTCCCGGATGGCACGCTACGTCGCGAAGGTCAGTACGAACACGGTCGACGCCACGGCGTGCAACGCGAGTGGCACGACAACGGCCAGTTGCGCAGCGAAACCCGCTACGAGCACGGTCGGCACACCGATGGCGTGTATGAAGTGCGCGATGCCGAAGGCCGCCTGGAACGACGGCATGAGCGTCTCGACGGTCAGATTCATGGCCATGACGAACGCTTTGTCGAAGGCCGCCTGATTCGCCGCACCCCCTATGAGCATGGCCAGCGCACCGGTGTCGCCGAGATCTTTGATGAGGACGGCAACCTTCGCGAGCGCTACACCCTGGAGAACGGCCGCCGCGTGGGCGAGAGTCGCAGCTGGCATGCCAACGGCACGCTGCGCGAGTTGCGCATGACCAGTGACAGCGGGGTCCTGCTGCGCCACGAGGTGTTCAGCGAAGACGGCCTGCCGCGCTCGCAGATGCGCCTGCTGCAATGGGATAACGGTGAAAGCCTGATGCTCAGCAGCCGTTACGATGCCGAAGGCGAGCCGGCCCTGCGTGAGGCCGAGCAGCGCGATACGCGGGGCCGACGTGTGCATCGGGTTGAGTGGCGGCAACGCCCCGACGGCAGTGAAAGCACCCGGGTCGAACTGCTGCATACCCCCCATCTGGACGACATCGTCGCCCTGCAATACAACCAGACCCTGGATGCAGAGGGCACCTTGCAACAGCGTCGCCGCGCCCTGCGAACCCGCGAAGGCGAGCGTTGGCTACTGGATGGCTTCCAGCGCACCGACAACCATATGGGCGGCTGGGAAGAGAGCCATTACCGCCTGGGAGACCGCCACGGCACCTACCGCTTTTTCGACCGCAGTGGCGAAATCATCAGTGGCGGGGAATACCGCAATGATCAGCGCCACGGCACCTGGCAGGAACGCGACCTGCACGAGCAACAGACCAGCTGGTTTCACTACGAAAACGGCCAGCGCCATGGCGACTTTTATGCCAAAAATGATGACGGCCAGATCGTCCAGCGCGGACGCTACGAGCGCGGCGAACTCAGCGGCGCCCTGGAACATTTTGACAACGAAGGCGAGCGCACCGGCTACCTGTATTTCCGTGACGGCAAGCTGCACGGCGACGTGGAGGACGTGGACCGGGAAGGCCACCACATCCGCATGACCTATTACGAAGGCCAGCGCCATGGTGACTACATCAAGACCCAGGCTGCCGGTTTTCCGCTGGAGATCGGCCAGTATGAACACGGCAACGCCGTGGGTCGCCACTATCATTTTGGCGCCGACGGTCGCCTGCTATGGTTCACCGATTACGAGGACGGCGTGATGGTCGCGCACGAGTCTGCGCAGACGCTTCGCGCGGAAGGCCGCTATTGAGCCAGTTATTAAAGCTCCGCCGTCAGTTGCCACAAATCGTGGCCGCTTTCCCGGTACTTCAACTCGAAGTCTGTCAGCGGCTCCCCCAGCGCAGCCGCTGACAGCATGTCCAGCGACGCAGAGATACCGGCCAGCGCAAGCGCCGCCTGCATCTCCTGCAAATACAGCCCCCAATTGCTGCGCAGCATCAGCCGACCGCCCAGGCCCAGCATGGTGGGGAAAACCGGATGGCCATGCCAGCGCCGCTTCAGATGCGCGGCCTTCGGCCACGGATTCGGGTACAGCAGATAATGCGCTTCCAGCTGCCAGCCCGCCTCCTCGGCCAGACGCCAGAAATCCGCGCATTCTGCACGCACCAGCAGCAGGTTATCCGGCCCCGATTCCGCCCGCGCCAGACGATGGGCCGATTGGTCCAGCCCGATCACCTTGGCTTCAGGATGCTGCTGCGCCAGCCACCGCGATGAACGCGCCGTGCCGCATCCGGAATCCAGAATCAGTGGCGCGCCGGGCCGCTCCCGGCTCCAGGCTTCCGCCTCACTGAACGCCGCGCGCGTATGCGCCGCCACCGGCGCGCGCCAGGCCGACGACAGGTGTCGCTTCACAACCCGTTCCAGGTCTTCGTGAATACCGGCCTGATTGCTGGCCACCGGCTTGCTGTTGCCGAACATCCGCTGCACTGCCTTGTCGGATACGATAGGATCGTAAAGCCCGGCATGATAACCGACACACGGGGAAGGCACACCATGCGCTCAGGCAACCCAGCCCACTCTTTTCATCAGAGCCTCGCGCGAGTCCTGCTGCGATGCGTACTTGTTGTGCTGGTTATCACCCCGGCCCTGGCAGCCGCGCAAAGCGCTATGGAGACCCGCATCATCGACACCCTGGGCGGTGAATCACTGATTCCCGTGATCCAGCCGATGCTGGCCGAAGGCGGCCGTATCAGCCACTATCGTGGCCGACTGGTCATTCGCTCGACCCCGGAAAACCTGGCAGAGATCAGCGCCCTGATCGCAGACATCGACCAGCCTCCCCGCCCGGTGCGCATTACCCTGCGACGACACGCCTCCTCGTCAGACTCACAGCGAGAGGCGGGTGTGCGGATCGAAGCCGACCGCGATGGGCGCGTGGATGCCCGCGTTCAGGCAAGCCGCCGCGACAGCGCCCGGGAACGGCAGGATGACTATCACATCACCACGCTGGACGGGCATGAGGCCTTTATTGATCGCGGACAACTGCTGCAACTGGCGGGCTACGCCCCCGGCAGCCGCGAGATACTTCCCCTGTTGCAAGGTATCGCGGTACGCCCTCGCCTGTTGCCGGATGGCCGCGTGCAACTGGATATCAGCCAGCGCTTTGACGAACGACACTCGAGTGGCCAACTGGAAACACAGAGTGCGCAAAGCACCCTGCTGTTACACCCCGCACAATGGCAAGCCCTCGGCAGCCTGCAACAGGACGATGCCATGATGGCACCGGGCCATCATTCCGACCGCACCGGGCAGATCAATCTGGAAGTGCGTGTGGAATTTACGCCGTAACGATATACGGCGTTACGGCGTGTGAACGTGATCACACACAAAAACATGTCAGAGATATCCTACAGACAAGCGCGAAAGTGCTTGCTAGGGTGTGCGCGTTCACAGGATTGCTGTTCAGGAGGAACACACCGTGCATCCCGTTTCCACAGCCCGTTCCCGCCCTCATCAAGCACAGAGCGCCGCACGCACCGTAATCGGCACTCTCGTACACAAAAATAATCAGTTTTTGCTGCAAGGCGACGACGCCACGCCCGGCCTTTGGCCCGTGAGTGAGTATGCCGAGCATCTTGGTGGCTTGAATGCGGGTGATCGCGTGATGGCGCTTTTGTGCGAAAAATCCGCCGGTCAAACAGTCTCTGCGGTCATCAGCAGTCGTCTTGTCAGCGCGTCAGACACTACCCCCGCGCTGGTGGACGAACTGGAAAACGGCACATTACGCTTGAATGCTCCCAAAGGACTGATCCTGCAGGCGGGCAACAGCCGCATCGAGCTGCAACCGGATGGCACCTTGCTGATTGATGGCGAAGATATTCGCACACTGGCTCGCCACCGCTATATCGTGAAAGGCGCTCGCGTCGAATTCAACTGAGTCACGCCTCACCATGCAAAGCAAAAAAAAACGCATCGTGGTGCGTCATTACACGCTGGAAACCTCTGCAGGCAATGATGCAGCGGAAGTCTGTGCGGCCATCCATGAAGGGAATCCTGGCTTTCGCATTTATGACACGCTCCCCGTCAGCGCGGGCGAGGGTGATGGCAGTGCCTTCCCGCTGCTGGGCATGATTGGCGGCCCGGATAATCGGGCGCTGTTGACGCCGGACCGACTGCTGTTTCGCCTCAGCCATCTGTTCGACGCACCGGATGATTGCCCCCATCCCCGCACGGCCTTGCTTTGCCGACCTGCCACATCGGACCCGCAATACCCGGCGCTGGCCAAGACGTTGCTGCCCAGAATCAAGGCCGAACTCGCAGACTATGGCGTTGAACACGTTGCCGAAGCAGATCAGCACACGCTGCCTGCCACACTGGCCGGACACCTGGATAATCTGGAGCAGGGCCATCGCCCAGACTTGCTCCTGGTGGCAGTGGATAGTCTGATCAACCCTGCCGTGATGAATACACACGTCGCTCATCATGACGCGCGCACCACCGCCAATCCCCACGGCCGCGTGCTGTCAGAAGCGCTTTGTGTACTCTGGCTGCAAGCGGTCGACCCGGAAGCAGATCCAGACGTGGGCGAGCTGAGTCTTGATCGTCTGAGCATCAGCAATGAACCGGATGACACATGGCCTGACCGGCGCTGGCATCAGGCCCTCGCCAATGCTGCGGCGCAAGCGCTTGGCGTGGACACACCGGGCGACCTGAGCAACCCCACCCCACGGCCGGCACACATCATGCTAGCGCGTGCCCAGACCATGACCGATGAGATGATCTGGTATCAGACACACAGCAGCCTCTGGCCGTTACGGCTCTCCCCTCGCGATAACCTCGCCATGCGTAAAGGCGAAAAACCGGCACCACAACCAGAACCCTTACCGCCGCAACAGGTGATGCGCCCGGCCATGACGCTCGGCGACACCGGCGCCGCAACACTGCCGGTTGCCATCATCCTGGCGACGCAATGGATGCGCAACCCGGAGAACCTGGGCCAGCCCTGTCTGCTGCTGGATCATGTCGAGCGCCAACGCCTGGCTGTGCTCATCCAGCCTGGTATGCCAGCCATGGGCGATGCGCAGCGCGAGGTGGCCCATGCTTAGCCTGGTCAATGACAGCGACCTGCACGCCCAGCTGCTGCCCGGCTGGAATGCACGCGGCGAGCGACAGCACACACTGGTGATCAAGACCAGCCATGAATTTCATCTCGACGGCACTCTGACTCCTTCAACCGATCCTACGCCCATTATTCTGACCGACGAGTGGCGTGGCGAACCGCGCTTCAGCAGTCTGGCGGCCGCTGATGAAACTGCGCCGTTCAAACTGAACGGTGAGTATTACCTGTTTGGCAGCGCCTGCCCCGCCGGAAAGCAACACGTAACGCGTGTCTGCCTGACACTGGAGAGCGGACACCACCGTCAGCAAAAAGCCTTGCGCGTGGCGGGCGAGCACCAATGGGAAAGTCACTGGCTGGGTACCGTTCGCGGCAAACCCGCACAGCTCCCCGCCTCAACGCCCCTGCATTACGAACTGGCCTATGGTGGCCACACGGGCAAGCAAGATAGCGACAAGCTGGAAGCCTCCAATCCTGCGGGGCGTGGATTTAATCCCGCCGCGTTCAAGATAACCGATCCGCGCGCGCCCCTGATCGAATACGACCGCGATGCCCCGGCCTCCTCGCCACGTCAGAAGCTCGCCCCGGCGGGCTTTGGACCCTTGCCCGCTCTGTGGGCGCCGCGCCGTCAGCGGTTTGGCGACATCAACACTGACCTGCGTCATCAGGAAGGCTGCCCATGGGGCAAGCATGCAGAAGCGACGATGCACCACTGCGCACCGGATGACCAGCAATGGCCCGGTGTTTTTACCGGCGAAGAAACCCTGACGCTTGAGGGCTTTTTCCCGGAACAGTCAACGCCACTGCAACTGAAGCTACCGGTTCAGCCCATGGAGCCCGTTCTGATACACGCGTGCCAGCAGCGCGGCGTTTCCCCGCAGTGCGACACCCTGATTGTCGACACCGACCGCCGCACACTGCATCTGGTCTGGCGCTGTGCGCTGCCCTGGCACTCCCCGCTTGATCCGCAGCCCGCCACTCTGTGGCTACCACAAGCATTGTCACTATCAAGGAACGACAGCGATGAGCAATATACTGATTAATGGCCGTACCGCCGTGCATGCTGCATCCGGCGGCGTGCTCAGCACCCAGGAAGTGTGCAAGACACCGTCTTACTGCCGCCCTGCCCCTTACACCAATGTAGCGGCTTCCAGCGATGCCAGCGGCACCGCAAGCAGCGTGCTGATCAATGGACAACCCGCTTGTCACAGCCAATCGACCTTTGCCCAGAGCATCGGCGACGAACCCGGCACCTGCGGTGGCACCCAGTCCGGCACCATCAACGGCCCTGCGGAGTTCATCACCTTTTCGCCCAACGTCTTCTTCGAGGGCCAGCCCGCCGTGCGCCAGGGCGACATGATGGTATCGAATAACCGCAACACCCCACCGGCCCCGCTGCAGCAGCCCGGCGCACCCATTGCCGCTGCCCGGCAAGCCACAGAGAGCGACGAACAAAGCCTGCTTACGCCGCACCGCGCCAATGTGGAAGACGGCGAGCAGACCCGTCCGCGTCGCCGTCACTTCCTGACGTTGCGCAAGTGAGGGGCCCCGGCATGTCTTCTACGCAACAGATTAGCCAGTGCCAGACCACCGACGACGGCCGCGGCATCATCACGCTGCACAATGTGAAGCCCGGCCCGGGCCCGCTATGGATGGAAATGAACTACCGCGGCGACTACCCAGCCGCCATCCTGCAGGGCCTGCGAGACAACGGCTATTTTGATGAGGGCGAGTCACCGGGCTTCTACCGAATCCCCCTGGGCATTGTGAACAGCGTTGAACAGGGCGATGACAGCAGTCCTGACGTGGGGATCACCCATATCAAGCCGACACGGTTTGCCAACCCCGAAGGCACCCAGTTGGCGCCCCTGCGCGATGGCGGCCGATTGTATGTGTTCATCAACGGCTGGTTGTGGCGCGAGATCGCCGTGATTCAGGGCGGCTCCATCTTCCGGGACATCAATCTGGCCAAGTATCAGGGGCAGAATCAGCGCCCACTGGACGACCTGGACACCGAAGTCGGCGCCATCACCCTGCCCTACAAGATGAACGGACAGCCCTGCCTGGTGCAGATCGCCTACTCGGAAGTCCCCTGGAGCTGGGCATTGATCGAGCGCCTCGGCGGCCTGGCCGACGACGACCCCCGCTACCTGCCCGACCTGCCCGTGCATGACGATTACCGCTGGCACCGCGACAATGTGGACCACGTTCAACGCATGCAGCGCGCCACCCAGCTCAACCTGCACAGCTTCAATGACGACCTCGGCCCCGAACAGCTGCGCGAGACCCACCTGCTGGTGGCGGGCACCGTCGAGCAGCACTACAACCAGCCGGAGCCGGGCTGCCCCAGCCCGATTCCCGATCTGGATGCCCTGGATATCGAAGAACGCCTGATCGTTGCCGCATTGCCCGATCCGCTGGGGATCGCGCTGGATCTGGTGGCGGATATTCAGCTGGATCT
>PNLU01000028.1 GCA_013823245.1 Alcanivorax sp. | reverse complement strand
AGCCGGTGCGGGTTTCCAGGCGCGGCAGCACCTCCATCAGACCCTCTTCCATGGCCAGCTCCACATCTTCGTGGCGGCGCGAGGTGCGAGCGCGATCCAGACCGTAACCGATCACGCGCGCCAGGCCGGTGTCCTGATTGCGCAGACTTTCCAGCGCCTGGCGGAACTGTGCCTTGGAGAGTAGTGGAAACACATCGCTCCAGGTTTTCTGGTTGCGGAACTTCACGCTTTGCAGGTAGATGACCCGCTCCAGCACGATGGCCAGGCCCACGGCCAGCACCAGCAGGATCGGATACATGAAGGGCCCCCCGTCCTGAATAAAACCGATCACGGTGGCCAGCAGACCCGGATCTGCCACCGGCGTGGCGGCGTCGAGGGTGGACGTTGACATGTGTATCTCCTGTGTCAGGTTTTTTTGTGTGTTATTCCGGCTTTGAACGCAGCCGCTCGTGGTAATCGATTTCGCGCAGCAGCACTTCTTGATCGAGCGGTTCGAGCACGCGATCCAGTAACGAGGTGGTCGGGTCCTTGCGCTCCAGACGCACTTCTCTTTCTTTCCAGGGCACCACGTTCAGCACGGTGGGGGCTTCCTGGCTGCCGATGATGTTGGTGCCGGTTTCGCTGCGCGATGTTTCAGCCAGCGCCAGACCAGGCGCCAGAGCAAACGTCAGACCAATCGCCAGGCAGGCCGGCAGCAGGCCGTGTTTCAGGGTGCGTGTCATCAGGGCTCCTCCCGTGGGCGATCCGCCAGTGTCGGGGTACGCCGTTCCAGGTCAGCGATCCAGTTGGCCACGGTGGGATCGGGCTGGCGCTGCAGGGCCTGGTAATCGCGAAAATGATCCAGTGCGGAAGGCAGATCTTGCAGATACAACTCGGCCAGCACGCCGAGATTGAAGTGCGCCCGCGCATAGCGCGGGTCCAGCGCGACCGCTTCCTGGTAATGGCGTTTGGCTTCGGCGAAGCGGCCCTGCTCGCGCAGGGCCACGCCGAGGGCATTGTGGGCGTAAGGGTTCTGGACATTGGTGGCGATCGCCTGGCGCAGGCTTTCTTCGGCAGCGGTCCAGTCTTCCTGGTGCAGCTGGATCAGGCCGATATTGACCCAGGGGCCGGACAGCGCCGGGTAGCGCGTTGTCATGGACTGGAACACCACCAGTGCGCGAGCGTGTTCGTCGTTACGCAGGTACTGCAGGCCGCGGAAATATTCCTGCGCCGCGGCCTCGGCAATCGGACGCACGGCCGGGTCGTGTGGCACCGGCGGCACATGCTCGGCGTCACTGTCGCCCGCCGCCGCACCGCCGCGCTGATCGGCATGACGCGACAGCGCGCGTTCGCCGCTGGCGTCACCCAGGCCGGTGTCCGGGCGGCTGGCACAGCCGCTGACCAGAAACATGATCAGCAGTGGGGCGAGCAGCGCCGCGCCACGCAGGTCAGTAAATGATGTCGACATAGGCTTCCACCTGTTCGTATTTCGCGTAGCGGCCCGGCAGCAATTCTCCGAGCGCCTTGAAGCTGCGTTTTACCCAGTCGTCGTAGATGTCGTCGGCCACCATATCGGCGTTGGCGATATACAGATCGATGGCCTGGTCTTCGTAAGGCAGTGCCTGTTCTTCCAGCAGCAGCTCGTACATTTCCAGTTCCAGCTCATCCAGGCCGCGTGGCCGTTCCGAGTCCATGATGTCGCGTGCCAGCACGCGGTACATTTCACCAATCTGGAACTGGGCGGCAGTGGCGTATTCCGCCACGCCGATGGCGGCGACATCCTCATAGCCCTGCAAGGCGGTACGCATGGCGCGGGTTTTCTGCTCCAGGCTGCGGCGCAGTGGTTGGGTCAGGCGAATGCGGCTGAAGGTCTCGAAGTCTTTTTCCGCCAGGTAAAAGGCGGCCCAGGCACCCAGCCAGGCGACCCGGTCACTGGCGTCGGGGCCGGCGTCCGCCAGGGTTTCCACCAGCTTGTTCATCCAGAATTCGCGCCGCTCGTCGTCGCCCGCGTCGCCGTACAGTTCGGTCAGGCGATGCTGGCCCTCGGCACGCAGGTCGATGGGCGCGGGCCAGGCCCACACGTATTTGCGATACAGGCGGATGCTGCCGTCCCGGTCGTTGGCCTTGTCCTGCATTTGTGCGGCTTGCCAGAGCGCTTGCTGTGACAAGTCCGGATCGCTTTCCTGATGCTGGTCGGCGATACGCTCCAGTTCGAGGGCGGCGGCGCCGAAGTTGCCCACAGCTTCATAGGCTACTGCCAGTTTGTCGGGCACGGTTTCTGCCAGAGCGTCGTCGGGATAGCGGCGACGGAAGTCCTCCAGTACTGCGATGGCCGCCTGATGTTCGCCTGCGGCAATGTAGAGATCGGCGGCGTCATACTCAGCGTTACGGCGAATCGAGGCGTCCGGGTACACCTGGCCAACGCGCAGGAACTGAGTGGCGGCGCCCATCGGATCACCGGCATCGCGCAGTGCTTCGGCCTGGCGATAAACACTGGCCGCCAGCCGCTCGCTGTAGGTGGTGCGTTCTGCAGCGCTCAGGCCGGGCAGTGTCAGCAGGGTGCTGTAGGCGTATTCGGCGACATCGTGGCGGCCGAGATCAAATTCGCGATTGGCAATCGTCGACCAGCCGTAACGCAGCAGGCTGTCGTCCGGCGGCGGTGTCAGATTGACCAGCAGGCCTGCGGTGCGTACGGCGCCTTCCAGATCCCCGGCAGACAGTTGATCTTCACTGGTGCTGCGCAGCACCATCGGCACCCGCTCGTGGCTCGGGAAGGTGCTGGCGAAACGCAGGCCACTGTCGATCTTGCGTGCGATCAGGGCATCCCGCTCGGCCTGCTGTTCGGCATCATCGCTCTCGGGGAACTGGCCAAGCAGGGCCTGCCAGGCGACCAGCTCGAAATAACCGGCGTTTCCGGCGTCGGCGTAACCCTCGTAACTGTAGGCGGTGCGCTGGAACTGCTCGACCGCTTGCGCAAACTGTTCCCCGGAGAACAGGACTTCGGCGTAGCGATGATTGATCTCGGCCTGATCATCGGCGGCGGGCGGTGTGTCCAGATATTCGCGATACCAGCGTGCGGCCAGCGGATAGTCGCTGCTATGTCCGCTATGCTGGGCCAGGGCGTGATAATGCAAGGCCAGGTCCAGAATATGGCCTTTCAGCTGATCAATATAATCGGCACGCTGCGCTGGATTCGCCTGCCAGAACGCGCTGTTGACGCCGTAACGGGTGACGAACTGTTCCTTGGCGGGCAATACCAGACTGGGGAAGCCGCCGCGCTGGAACGCCTCGATCTGTCGAGTGGAAAATTCCGGCGCACGCGAGTCCGCCGGATGCACGGTGACGAACATGTCGAAGGTATCCGCAGCGTCACGGAAGCGTTCCTGCTGCAGATACACATCGCCCAGGCTCTGATAGATGTCGGCTTCATAATCACGTGGTGGCGTGTTCGCGAACCAGCGGCGCACGCTTTCCGGGCCGTCCAGATTGATGAACGCCAGGCTGATGACCCGGCGGGTGTCCTGCATCAGCTTGGCATGCATGCTGCCTTCGGTGTGCCGGTTCGGGTCATTCTGCAAGGTATCCAGCAGCTTGAAGAAGTCTGCCAGTGCGTGCTGATAATCGCCCAGCCGGTAGTGGCTCCAGCCTTGCTTGTACAGCGCCTGCTCGAAAAACTCGCTGCGTGGCGACGCCCCCACCACGGCGGCATAGGCTTCGGCGGCGGTGTCGAACTCGTTGTCTGCAAACAGCAGCTCGCCGCGCCGGAACTGCGCCTCGATCACGTATTCGCTGTCCGGATGTTCGCGCACCAGCGACTCCAGTGCGCGCAGGGAGTTGTCCAGATCCCCGGCCAGATCATAAGCCTTGGCCAACTGGTACCAGGCGTCGGCGCGTTGCGCCGGGTCGCGGGTGTTTTCCAGTGACGCATGGTAGAGCCGGATGGCGGTGTCGTAGCTGGTGCTCAGGGTCGCGATATCCAGTTCGGCGGCCATATCGCTGGCCAGACCCAGCAGTGCCAGGCGCTCCTCACGATCGTCAGTCCGCTCGGCATCGCGCATGAAATTTTCATACAGCATGGTATCGATGCTGCGGTCAAAGGCTTCTGCGGTATCGACAGCCGGGCGTTCGCTCAGGTCCTGTTCGGTATAGCTGCGCTCTTCGGCCGCTGATACCGCGAGGTCGGCCATGCGACGCAGGGGCGCGGCCCGTTGTGCCGGGTCCTGGAACAGTTCGATGGCGCGGCGATAGCTTTCCAGTGCGGCCTCCGGTGAGGCGCTTTCCAGCCGTCCGGTTTCAATCACGATATCGCTGCGTTCCAGATCGGCCAGCGTAGCGCCGCCGTAGCGTGGCATATCTTCTGTGCCTGTGGATGTACAACCTGTGCCCAGCGCGGCCAGCGCCATGGTCAGCAGGGCAGGGCGCAGCAGGGCTGAGCCGGGGCGGGGCGATCGGCGCTCAGCCATCATGGTCGTGTCTCCCCGGCGCCGCGACGACTGTAGGCGGCGTCCTGGATGCGGGCGATGGCCAAGTGGGCCTCGCCGAGTTGTTCGCCCAGACGGGTACGGCGGTCCGCCAGTACACGCAGGGCCTCGTTCTTGAGCTGCTGGGTCAGTTCTGCCAGCGTGGCGTCGGCATCGGCGATCAGCGCATCAATGCGTGCGGACTCGGCCCGCAACCGCGCTGGCAGATCGCTGCGCGAGGCCTCACGATTGTCTGCGACAAGTTGTGCTACAGCGGCGGTGCGCAGGCCCTGCACACGGGTTTCATCGCGCAGGCCACTGACGCGCTCGCTCTGGGCCCGGCGACGCGGCGCGGCATCGTTGGCAATTTCCCACAGCAGCAGGCCGCGGACCCGTTCCAGACGCTCACGCTGGCGTCTGTCCATCGGCTGGCTCATCAATGCTTCGATCCGTTGCCACATGAAGGACTGCGGCAGGTCAGCCACATGTTGCGGGGCAGACATGTCCAGCCGTTCCGGCATGGCCATGGCCAGCATCTCTGCCTGCTCGCTGAGTTGTTCCTGACGCGCCTGCAAGGCTTTCAGACGTTGTTCCGCATTGCCCAGCACGCGCTCCTGCTGCCGCTGCCGTTGCAGCGCCGTGTCAATCAGCGCGGGCAGTTCCCGCTGGCGCCGTTCCAGCAGTTCACGCAGCCGCACAATCTGCTGATACTGATGATGCTGTTCGGCAAAACGGTGGCTGGCGAACAGCGCGTACAGATAAGGCATTTCCTCGCCGCTGGCCTGCTCGAAGCGGGTCAGGCGCGCCATCGGATCGACCTCGCGCCGTTGCCCGCCGTTGTCGGCCAGGGTGTTGAGCCAACGTGGCTGGTCCACGTTGCGAATGGCCTGTTCCACCTGATGCAGGGCGTCGCGATAACGCTCGGCGGCAACCCGGTAGCCCGCCAGGGCCTGGCTGTCAGCCCCCAGTTCTTCATAAGCCCGCGGGGCCAGCAGCAGCGCCTCCTGCACGGATTCATGGGCCGGGTGGCGGCGTGCCAGTTCCAGCCACAAGGGTAACGCCGCACGGGCATCGCCGCGCTCGAAGTTCACCAGGCCCAGCACCATGAGTGCTTCATTGGAAAAGGGGCCGTCAGCCCGCACTTGCAACAGCGCATGGCGCGCTTCATCCAGTTGCCCCCGGCGCAGTTCAGTCAGCCCGGCGGTCAGCGCCGCGCGGTCGCGCAGGGCATTGATCTGGCCGTCCTGGGGCGGCAGGCGCACCACTTGCCACAGGGCACGCAGGCCCCGGGTCAGGTCGCCCCCGCGCAGCTGCGCCACGGCCATGTTGTAACGGGCATAGGCTCCCGCCACGCTGCCGGGGTCCACAGATTCCAGTTGGCTGGCGGCGGCGCTGAAGTCGCCTTCGTTGATCAGGATATTGGCCAGCATCAGCTGGCGCTTGCCCGCCAGTTCGGGGGACAGCGCCTGTAACGGGCGGCTTTCCAGCAGGCGGCGCGCGGCGGCGTATTCACCATGGCGGTAATGCAGCTGCGCCTTGTGCAGGAAGGTCTCGGCCCGGGTCTGGGCCAGCATGTCCTGGCGCAGCAGGCGATCGAAGATGGCCTCGGCCTCTCTGGGCAGGCCATAGCTGATATACAGCTCGCCCATCAGCAGCTCGGCGTAGGCGGTTTCCTGATTGAACAGGCCGCGGGCCTGGTTCACCACCAGGGTCGACAGGGTGCTGAACTGCCGGTCGCTGTAGAAATCGAAGATGGACTCGCCAAAGGCCAGGTGGCGCTGTTCCTCTTCCCCCAGGGCCAGCGGGCCGCTGGGCAGATCATCAAACAGCACCAGGCGCGTGGGCGTCGTGGCCACGGCCGGTACGGACACGAGGGCGCAGGCTAGCAGCGCGGCAAGCCGAGCGTTGCGAGCCATGATCACTGATCCCATTCGTGGAATTCGAAGCGATGCTGCATGGCGTCGAGGTCATCGACGACGCGCAACTCGATCCACTTGCGTCCTGGTCCTTTCTCGAAAGTGTAGGTGGTACTGCGCTGGTAGTCCTTGCCGCGCGGATCGTACCCGGTGATGGTCGCTTCCAGCACATTCCGGCCACTTCGCACGTTGCCGGTGTACAGACGCTGGATGCCGCCCTGGGTCAGGGCCTCGAATTCCTGCTCGGTATAGGAGTGATAGCCGACATGCTGACCATTGAGGGTCAGGTTGACGTCCACCAGCCGGATGGGGGTGCCCACATCCACGGACAGGAACAGGGCGGTCTGGGAGCTCGGGTAGAGCAGCTCCTCCTCAAGCAGTGTGATGTCCCGGTTCAGGGCAAGGACTTCCTCGCGCAGGGTTTCAATGCGCTGGGAGAGTGGTGTGGCGGCCAGTGCATCGGATGCATTGGCGTTAAACCCCGGAGAGAGCAGGAACATGACCGCCAAGGCCATGAATCCATTACGAATTTTCATTGTTATTGGCCTGATGTTAGGTGCTGCCAGCATTCTTGTTATGGGCGTTCTTATTGTTCTGACCCCGCAGTCCTCCCCACGGGGCTCAGCGGATGTAGCTATTTGTAACTGAGAAGAAAGGCTTAAATCAAGTTGGTATTTGCTAACTTTGGGGTGCCGGGCGCCGTCGTACGTCGGTGCGGACCCGGTTTTGGCTTGCGCTGCGGTGCGTGACGAAGGTCACATCTTTGTTTCGGGATTGTTTTACAATTCGCCGAATAAATCATAACACTACTTATCAACTGGGGACGGGCAGGGATGCATGCTTGTATTGGGGCCGCGCCAGCGGTGCGCGGCTTGTCGTGCTCGGCTCCCCCACTTTCTGTATCAAGATCCAGAGACATTACGCCCCCTTGCATCTGCAAGGCACTTCACTGTGCCAACCTCCAACGCTATGCCAGTGGGAGCTGCCCCTGTTCCGGGGTTGGCCTTCACCTTTCGAATTAACTCAAGGAGCTATTTGTTATGCGTGTTTATCCGTTTTCAGGCTTGATGATGTGCGCTGCTTTTCTGGTGGGTTGTGCGGGAAAGCCTCCTTTTTTATTAACTGGTGAAGAGGGCTGGGACGCTGAAAGCGGGTTTGCTGTCGGGGAGATCCGGGTCAATCTGGTCGATCCTGATGAGAATAGTGTGTTCCCCGACGCTGAAGGGCTGGCGGCCATATACAGACAGGCGATGAGCGAGTCGTTTGCTGAGAAAAAAATGCTCTCCAGTTCCGAGGGAGTGAACGAACTCAACTGCGACATCAATTACCAGAGGTTTTACATGTTTGGCCGGAGTACAGGTAGCCTGAGCCACCAGGAAGTATCGCACATATGCCGTATAACGCGCGGCGGCAAAGTGATCGCCGTATCAGAGCGAGGACCGTACAGGCCGCAGCGTGGTGGAGTTTATGCAGAAGCCGCCCGATCCTTGCGCGGCATTGTGGTGAAGACCAGCCCTGATTCAGAGAAAAAGGATGTGGAGATGATGGCTGATTTGATAGTGCTTGATGTCGAGCAAAGCCGACCTTAGTACTTCTTTTAAGTGCAATCAGGGGCCATGCTGCGCAGCAAGACGATGACTCTGGCGAAACGTATACTTAATGCTCAAGAAGTCTGTGAGTACCATTTGTATGCCTGAGGTGCCATGAACATCATCGCCGACGAAAACATGCCAGCGCTCACCGCGTTTGCGTCATTGGGGAAGGTGACGCCGCTGGCTGGTCGTGTGCTGAACCGTGAAGATCTGCATGAGGCGCAGGTATTGCTGGTGCGCTCCGTGACCCGGGTGGACGCGGCGTTGCTGGCGGGCACCCCGGTGCGTTTTGTCGGTTCTGCCACCATCGGTACGGATCATGTGGACACAGCCTGGCTGGCGCAGGCGGGCATCGGTTTTGCCCACGCGCCGGGCTGTAACGCCATGGCGGTGGCTGAATACGTGCTGCAGGCCGTTCTGGACTGGGCCTGTGAGCAAGGCCGCGCGCTGGAGGAGCTGTCGGTCGGGGTGGTGGGCGTCGGCAATGCCGGTGGCCGCGTCGCGCGGTTGCTGGCGGCGGCCGGATGTCGGGTGCTGGGCTGCGATCCGCCCCGGGCGGCGGTCGGGGAGCGCATGGAGGGTGATCTGGCTCTGGATCAGCTGCTGGGCTGTGATGTGGTCACGTTGCATGTGCCGCTGACGACTGAGGGGCCTTATGCCACGCATCACCTGCTGGATGCGGCTGCCCTGGCGCGCCTGGGTCCGGCGCAACTGCTGGTGAACAGTAGCCGGGGGCCGGTGATCGACAATACGGCGTTGCTGCACCGGCTGGCGTCAGGGAGCGGCCCGTCGGTGGTGCTGGATGTGTGGGAAGCCGAGCCGCAGGTGCCGCCGGAGCTGTTTGCCCGGGTGCGGTGGGGCAGCCCGCATATCGCCGGGTATAGCGTAGAGGGGCGGACCCGGGGCTCGTTGATGGTCCTGCAGTCCTTGTGCGCGTATCTCGGAGAGTCATCACCGCACCCGGCAGAGGTGGCGCCCGCCGAGCTGCTCTGGCGCGGGGATATTGCCGGGCCGGAGGACGTGCTGGCGTTGCTGTGGGCGCGCTGGGATCTGCGCGAGACCCATGCGGCGTTGGCGGCGGTGCTGAAGGACGAGGATGCCGGGCGCCGGGCGGCCGGGTTTGATCATCTGCGCAAGACGTTCCCCGCGCGCCATGAGCTGGCCGGGGTAGTGGTGCAGGGGAGGGTGGCGCGCCGCTGGCAGCCGCTGCTGGCGGCGCTGGGTGTCAGGTACACATAGATCTGGCACGCATAAAAAAGCCCGGTGTCAGGGGTATACACCGGGCGTTCGGACCATAATGTTGTCTTAGCCCGCGCGGTGATGGGCCGCGTGGGACGGTGCAGGATAATGCCAGACATGTTCGAGGCGCTCGCAGGCCTGCTGTATCATGTCTTCCGTGATCGGGATTTCGCGCCCCTGGGCATCAATAAGGGCCGCACCGTTGAAATCCGGCTTCTGCTTTACGGCGTACAGTTTTGCGGTTTTCTGGCTCATGGGGCACCTTTCGGGGCTGTTGCATACGGGTTGATACGGCATACAGCATTACCCTAACGCCAGCGCCGTGCCGCCACCAAGTGAAGTATTGTTTCGAGATATGACATCCGCATGAATCCTCAGGAAAATCCGCTGGTTATCGGTTTGCTGGTTAATCCCTTCGCGGGGCTGGGCGGTGCTGTGGCCCTGAAGGGCAGCGACGGCGCGCAGGTGGTGCGCGAGGCGCTGGCGCGGGGCGCCGTGCCGCAGGCCGGGCCGCGCGCGCAGCGGGCGCTGGCGTTGCTGGCAGACGCCGCCGTGCCGGTGCGGGTCCTGGCCTGGGGCGGAGACATGGGGGCCCGCTGGGCTGAGGCCGCCGGGTTGGCAGTGGAGACCCTCGGGCAGCCGGGCACCGAGTTGACCTCTGCGGAGGACACGCGAGTGGCCGCTGCGGCGCTGCAAGCCGCCGGTATTGATGTGTTGCTGTTCGCCGGTGGTGATGGCACCGCCCGTGATGTGCTGGACAGCCTTGGCGGGGTGGTCCCGGTGCTGGGTATTCCTGCCGGGTGCAAGATGCACTCGGCGGTCTATGCCGTGAACCCGGAGGCCGCAGGCCGCCTGCTGGTGGCGCTGGCCCGGGGCGAGCTGGTGAATGTCACCGAGGGAGAAGTGCGGGACATCGACGAAGACGCCTTCCGGGCCGGGCAGGTGCGGGCGCGCTACTACGGCAGCCTGACGGTGCCGGCGGACGCGCAGCTGCTGCAACAGGTGAAGTGCGGGGCCCCGGAGCAGGAAGACTTGCAGGTGACGGAAGCCTGCGCCTGGCTGCTGGAGCGTATGGAGCCCGGTGTGACGTATCTGATGGGCTCGGGTTCGACGGTGGCGGAACTGATGGCCCAGCTGGGGCTGCCCAACACCCTGTTGGGGGTAGACCTGGTGCGCGATGGCGCGCTGCTGGCCGCTGATGTGACGGCCGACCAGATTCTGGCGCAGGTGGGGGATGGGCCTGCCCGGGTGGTATTGACGGTGATCGGTGGCCAGGGGCATCTGTTCGGGCGCGGGAATCAGCAACTCAGCCCGGCGGTGATTCGCCGGGTGGGCCGCGACAATCTGCATGTGCTGGCTACTCGCCGCAAGCTGGCCTCCCTGGCCGGGCGACCGTTGCTGGTGGACACGGGTGATGCGGCGCTGGACCATGAGCTGTGTGGCCTGTTGCCGGTTATTGCGGGCTATGAAGATGAAGTCCTCTACCGCGTCGCCACGGATGCTGGTGCGGTGCCATAAAAGGTGCGGCGCCATAAAAAAAGCCCGGTGAAGTACCGGGCTTTTTCGTTGGAGCCAGACGGAATCAGCCGTGGCGATTTTCGCGCAGGGCGGCGATCCGGTCGTCCAGCGGCGGGTGCGAGGCGAACATGGCTTTCATGCCTTTGCGCACGCCCATGTTGATACCGAAGGCGGTCATGGATTCCGGCATCTGGTTCGGTACACCGGATTCGGCCTTCAGGTGTTCCAGGGCGGAAATCATGCCCTGGCGGTTGGCCAGCTGAGCGCCGGCGGCATCGGCCCGGTATTCACGGAAGCGCGAGAACCACATGACGATGGCCGAGGCGAGAATACCCAGCATGATCTGCGCCACGATGGACGTGATGTAGTAGCCGGGGCCGTAGCCACGCTCGGTCTTGAACACTACCCGGTCGACCACATGGCCGATGACGCGGGAGAAGAAGATCACGAAGGTGTTCACAACCCCCTGCACCAGGGCCAGGGTAACCATGTCGCCGTTGGCCACGTGGCCAATCTCGTGCGCCATGACCGCGCGCACTTCTTCTGGCGAAAAGCGCTGCAGCATGCCTTCGGAGACGGCGACCAGGGCGTCGTTACGGTTCCAGCCGGTGGCAAAGGCGTTTGCCTGTTGTGCCGGGAAGATACCCACTTCCGGCATCTTGATGCCCGCTTTGGTGGACAGCTCGCGCACGGTGGCCACCAGCCACTGCTCGCCCGAAGTGCGCGGCTGGTCGATGATACGTACCCCGGCAGCGCGCTTGGCCATCCACTTGGACATGAACAGCGAGATCATGGAGCCGGTGATACCGAACACGGCACTGAAGATCAGTAGGGCCTGCAGATCCAGGTCCACGCCGTTGGACTGCAGTGTGGAATCCACGCCCAGCAGGCTCAGAACGATACCCGCCACCAGCAGCACCGCCAGGTTGGTCAGCAGAAAAAGGCCAATTCGCATCATTGTTGTGCAGTCTCCAGTCGAGTTTTGCCTTGCCCCTCAATATTGTGGGGTTTTGCGTGGTTTTCAAGTGATATCGCTATGACAACCGCCAGAAGGGAATTGCTCCACGGCGGCCGGGCTGACCACGCGTTCCGGCTGGCGTGACAGAAAGAAGCGCACAATGGTGCTCAGGTCATCGGAGGTGCCGCCGCGCAGGGCGGTGCGGATCTGCTCCACCAGGGTGCGGCGTTCGGCCAGCAGTGAGCGTGGCAGCTCCGGTTGCAGGGGCGCCAGTTGCAGGTCGCTGGCGGCGCTCAGCAGCACGAAGGCCTTGTTGGTCAGCACGGCCTGGTCGATGCCGTCCTGGTAGATCAGGTTGTCGTAACGCAGGAAGCCTTCGTCGGCCAGCCACAGCATGGCGCCCAGACAGGCCATGTAGCGCCTGGAGTGCAGGCCGACCTCGTCCGGTTCGTCGGGGCCGGAAATGTCCTCGACATAGACGGCCTGGGGTCGGGGAAAGCTGTTGTACAGGCTCAGCAGGATGCGGGCTGCATCGCGGCAGAAGTCGTCGATGTGAATGTCCGCCATGCCGTGGTATCCGTTATTTTCTGAGCCGTTCCAGATAGCTGCCGATGCGCTGGATGGACTCGGTCAGGTCATCCACGTTGGGCAGGAACACGATCCGGAAGTGGTCGGGTTGTGGCCAGTTGAATGCCGTGCCCTGAACCACCAGCACCTTTTCTTGGCGCAGCAGGTCCAGGGCAAAGGCCTCGTCGTCTTCGATCGGGTAGATGTTCGGGTCCAGGCGCGGGAACAGGTACAGCGCCGAGCGCGGCGTCACGCAGGACACACCGGGAATGTCGTTGAGCAGGGACACCGCCAGGTCACGCTGCTTGCCCAGCCGTCCGGTGGGCAGCACCAGATCGTTGATGCTCTGGTAACCGCCCAGGGCGGTCTGGATGGCATGCTGGGCCGGTACGTTGGCGCACAGGCGCATGGAGGCCAGCATTTCCAGGCCTTCAATAAAATCCGCCGCCCGGTGCTTGGTGCCGGAGATGATCATCCAGCCCGCCCGGAAGCCGGCCACGCGGTAGCTTTTTGACAGGCCGTTGAAGGTCACACACAGCAGGTCATCGGCCATGGCCGCAATGGAGGTGTGCTGCTCGCCGTCGTACAGGATCTTGTCGTAGATCTCGTCGGCAAACACGATCAGGTTATGCTGCCGGGCCAGCTCCAGCAGTTCTTCAAGAAACGCCGGGCTGTAGTTGGCACCGGTGGGGTTGTTCGGGTTGATGATCACCAGCGCACGGGTGCGGTGGTTGATCTTGGCGCGGATGTCATCCAGGGCCGGTTGCCAGTCCTGCTGCTCATCGCACAGGTAGTGCACCGGGTGCCGCCGGACAGGCGCACGGCGGCCGTCCACAGCGGGTAATCCGGCGCCGGAATCAGGATTTCGTCACCATTGTTGACCAGGGCCTGCATGGCCATCACGATCAGTTCGGAGACGCCGTTGCCCAGGATGATGTCGTCGATGGTGACGCCATCGATGCCCTTTTCCTGGCAGTAGTGCATCACGGCCTTGCGCGCGGGAAACAGCCCCTTGGAGTGGCAGTAACCGGTGGAGTCCGCCAGATTGTGGATCACGTCCTGCAGGATCTCGTCCGGCGCGCCAAAACCGAACGGCGCCGGGTTGCCGATATTCAGCTTGATGATCCGGTGGCCGTCTTCCTCCATGCGGTTGGCTTCACGCATCACCGGGCCGCGGATGTCGTAACATACACCCTTGAGCTTTTCGGACTTGAGAATCAGGGATTGATCCGCACTCATGAATATCAGACTGGTCGGGAAAGGGAGCGGGCATTCTACAATGGCGCTTCCTGCGCTGTATATGAAGGCAGGAGAGATGATCGTGGCAGATGACAAGGTAAGGCGCTCCGACGACGAATGGCGGGCCGAACTTGATCCCGAGACCTTCCGTATTACCCGCCAGCATGGCACCGAACGCGCGTTTACCGGGCGCTACTGGGATACCAAGACACCCGGCACCTATCGCTGCGTCTGCTGCGGCACGCCCCTGTTCGGTTCATCCACCAAGTATGATTCCGGCAGCGGTTGGCCCAGCTTCTGGCAACCGCTGGACCCGGCGCTGATCCGTGAGGAGCGGGACACCAGCCTGGGCATGATCCGCGTCGAGGTGCTGTGCGGGCGCTGCGACGCCCACCTGGGCCATGTGTTCGAAGACGGCCCCGAGCCCACCGGCCTGCGTTACTGCATCAACTCGGCCTCACTGGAACTGGACCCCGAATGAAGCCGTTTGCCGACATTCATGTGCTGGCCTGCCAGCGCCACGGCGGCGAGGCGGCGGTGCGCGCCGCCATGCCCAAGGTGCTGAAGCCCGCCGCCCTGGCACGCAAGCCGGACGCCTTCTATCTGTCCAACATGATGCGGCGTATCTTCCGGGCCGGGCTGTCGCACCGGCTGGTGGACAATAAATGGCCCGCTTTCGAGGAGGCTTTCTTCGGCTTCGACCCGGAAAAGCTGGTGCTGATGCCCGATGACATGCTGGATGCGCGCATGCAGGACACCCGGCTGATCCGCCACTTCGGCAAGATGCAGGCGATTCGCCACAACGCCCAGCTGGTGCTGGATATCGCCCGCGAGCACGGCAGCTTCGGTCGCTTTATCGGCCAGTGGCCGGACGACCGGCTGGTGGAGCTGTGGCGTGATCTGAGCCGCCGTGGCAAGCAGCTGGGCGGCAGTTCGGCCCCGGCCTTCCTGCGCATGGTCGGGCGCGACACCTGGTACCCCACCGGGGATGTCCTGGCCGGGCTGATCGCCAACGGGGTGGTGGACCGGGCGCTGGCCAGCCAGCGCGACCGGCGCGCCGCCCAGGCGGCCTTCAACACCTGGCAGGCGGAATCGGGCCTGCCGCAGGCCCATATCAGCCGTACCCTCTCCATGACCGTGGGCTGACTTGCCCCGGCCATGATGCTAGGATTGCCGCCCCGCCTCATTGTATTGCCCGCATCACCGCCCCTCTGGCCGGTGACGGGGAGGTATTTCTGCTGGCGGGACACTGCCCGGGGGCCGCGTGCCGCCCTGGCGTAAGCCGGCCGGTGCCGCCTGAGTGGCGCCGGAACCTAGGTGGAGAAGGATGATGCAACAGCCCCCCGTGGCGGTGGTGATGGGGTCCCGTTCCGACTGGCCCACCATGCGTGAAGCCTGCGAAGTGCTGGATCTGTTCGGTATCGACTGGCAGGCGGAAGTCGTGTCGGCGCACCGCACGCCCGAGCGTCTGTTCGAATTCAGCAAGGCCGCCCACAGCCGGGGTGTGCAGGTGATCATCGCCGGCGCCGGTGGCGCCGCCCACCTGCCGGGCATGATCGCCTCCATGACGCCGCTGCCGGTGCTGGGTGTGCCGGTGCAAAGCAAGGCGCTGTCGGGCCTGGACAGCCTGCTGTCCATCGTGCAGATGCCGCGCGGTGTGGCGGTGGGCACGCTGGCCATCGGCGCGGCCGGGGCCTACAACGCAGGCCTGCTGGCGGTGCAGATCCTCGGCGCCCACGATCCGGCGCTGCTGCAGAAACTGGTGGACTGGAAAGCCGAGCGTGCCGACGAGGTGCGCCAGACCGCTATCATCGATCGTTCTGAACTCGATTCCGGGAAGTAAGCACAAATGCGTCATGTACTGGTGATCGGTGAAGGGCAACTGGGCATGATGCTGGCCGAGGCCGGCGTGCGTCTGGGCGTGGTGGTGGACCGGCTGCACCCGGAAGAGGGCGACATCATCGCCGGGGGCTCTGATCTGCGGCAGACGCTGGATGCCGACACGGTGCTGGCCCGCTACGACGTGATCACCTCCGAGCGCGAGCATTTTCCGCAAACGCCGCTGGTGCAGGCGCTGATCAGCCATAGCAAGTTTCCCAACGCAGACACCTACGCACTGCTGCCGGATCGCGCGCAGCAGAAAACCATGCTGGATGAGCTGGCCATCGCCACGGCGCCCTGGGGGCTGTGGCACGGTGATGCCGCCACCGCCATGGCGGATTTCGGTGATCGCGCCCGGCTCAAATCCCGCCGGGGCGGTTACGACGGCAAGGGCCAATGGGCGTTGAACAAGGGCGGTGATCTGCCGCCGGCGGACAGTGCCATCATCGAATCCCATATCGATTTCAGCCGTGAACTGTCGCTGGTGGGCGCGCGCAACGCCAACGGCGAAAAAGTATTCCTGCCGCTGGTGGAAAATCGCCACCGCGACGGCATCCTGCGCCTGACCCTGGCCCCAGTGGCCGAGATGGGGGCCTGCGTGGCGGATTTGCAGGCCGAAGCCGAAGACTGGCTGGGCCGGATCATGGATCACCTCGGTTATGTGGGGGTGATGGCCATGGAACTGTTCGACACCGACAAGGGCCTGCTGGTTAATGAACTGGCCCCGCGTGTTCATAACTCCGGCCACTGGAGCCAGGACGCTGCCAGTGCCTGCCAGTTTGAATTGCATCTGCGCGCCCTGTGCAATCTGCCGCTGGCCGCTCCGCAACTGCACGGCTGTGCCGCCATGATCAATATTATCGGCGAAGCCTGGGACCCGGAGTGGTTGCACATCCCCGACCTGCATTTGCACTGGTATGCCAAATCCCCGGTGCGCCCCGGCCGCAAGATGGGACACTTCAATCTGTTTACCCGCGATGCGGCATCATTGCATGCCCGTTTGCACGAACTCACCGCCAAACTCCCCTGGCTGGCTCAGGACCTCTGATTCACACAGTCTGCTCTTCAAAGCTGCTTTAACCTGTTGTCAGGTTGAGGCCCGTCCACAAGCAAGGCTATTCTCGAAGCTTCCATAACAGGGCAGAGGGATACGCTTGTGCAAAATACGGATGTGATCACGTTACCGCGTCTGCTGGGTAGACTGCCGAAACTGCTTGCCAATCTGCCGGGCCTGATCAAGGGCGCCCGGATGTCGAAAATCACGGACACCCGCACGCCCGTGGGGCTGGCGCGGGGGTTCCAGCTGGCGGTAAACAATAAGCCTGACGGTGTGGCGTTGATGTTCGAGGATCAACGCTTCAGCTATCGCGAACTCAACGCCTGGTCCAACCGTGTGGCGCACTCACTGACCGCCCGTGGATTGCGCAAGGGTGACACCGTAGCGGTGGCGATTGAAAACCGGCCTGAACTGATCGCCACGGTGCTGGGCTGTGCCAAACAGGGTATCTGTGTGGCACTGCTGAATACGTCGCAGCGCGAAAAGGTGTTGATTCACAGTATCAATCTGGTGGCGCCCAAGGCGATCATCGTGGGCGAGGAGCTGCATGATGCGATCGAGGCGGTGCGTTCCGAACTCAGCCTGGAAAATAGCGCTTTTTTGTTCTGGGCAGATCGCAATACGCGCGATGACGTGGGCATTGCACCTGCAGGGTATATCAACCTTGCTGAAGCGCTGAAGGATGCGCCAGAGCATGACCCGGATACCATCAAGCGCATTTTTCTCAACGACCCGCTGTTCTATATCTATACCTCCGGCACCACCGGGATGCCGAAAGCCGTGATCTTCAACAACGGGCGCTGGTGGAAGGCTTACGGCGGGCTGGGCCATGCCGCCGTCAATCTGAATGCGGAAGACCGGATGTATTGCACCTTGCCGTTGTATCATGCCACCGGCATGGTGGCGTGCTGGAGTGCGATCATCTGTGCGTCGGCGACGCTGGTGCTGGCGCGTCGTTTCTCCAGCAGCCGCTTCTGGGATGAAATACGTCGCTATGAATGCACGGCTTTTGGCTATGTGGGCGAGTTGTGCCGATATCTGAACGATGCGCCTCGGCGTAAGGATGACGCCCGTAATCCGCTGCGCGTGATCGTCGGCAACGGCCTGCGGCCTGGCATATGGCGCCAGTTCAAGCAGCGCTTCGGGATCGAGCGTGTGGTGGAAATCTATGGTTCATCCGAAGGCAATGTGGCGTTTGCCAATATCTTCGGGTTCGATAACACTGTCGGCTTTTCTACCGTCTCTTACGCCATCGTGGAATACGACAAGGATGCAAACGAGCCGGTGCGTGATGCGCAGGGGTTCATGAAAAAAGTGCGCAAGGGCGAGTCGGGCCTGATGATTGGTGAGATCACAAAGAAGACGCCTTTCGATGGCTATACCGATCAGGAAAAGACCGAGAAATCCATTTTTCGTGATGTGTTCCGCAAGGGCGATGCCTGGTTCAATACCGGTGACATGATGCGCGATATCGGCTTCCGCCATGCCCAGTTCGTGGATCGCCTGGGCGATACTTTTCGCTGGAAGGGGGAGAACGTATCGACCACCGAGGTGGAGCAGATCATTGACCAGTATCCCGATGTGCAGGAATCCGTGGTCTACGGGGTGGAAATCCCGAACACCAATGGCCGCGCTGGCATGGCGCGCCTGTGCCTGAAGAAGGCCCTGGCGGGCTTCAACTTCGAGGCGTTTGTTGATCATCTCTACAAGCACTTGCCGATTTATGCCGTGCCGGTTTTTCTGCGGATCAGCTATGACGCTGTGGAAACCACCGGCACCTTCAAGTACCAGAAAAACCGGCTCAAGGAAGAAGGCTATGATCTGTCGCGGCAGGATAACCCGGTCTATGTGCTGCTGCCGGATCAGCCCGATTACCAACGCCTGACCCCCGAGCTGGCCGCTGAAATCGACGGCGGCGAGCATCGATTCTGATCAGAAGGACGCGCCCAGGGCGATATACCCGCGGGTTTCGCCCAGGTCGTTGTCCAGGCCGCGTGCCACACCGGCGCGCAGTGGCAGAATGAGGTTATAAGCCAGCACCAGTTCGGTGGTCAGCTCCGCGCCCACGCCGGTAAAGGCCTGATCGTCATAGGGCCCCGGCGTGTCATTCCAGACTGCCCCGGTGTCGCTGAACAGGGCGCCGTGCAGGTCGCGCACACCGATCGGCCAGGTGTGTGCATTACGCTGGATCCTGGCCAGCGGGAAGCGCCATTCGACGCTGCCCAATGCCGCGCGCCGCCCGAAAATCTCGTTGTCCGGATAGCCGCGCAGCAGATAGCGATCGCGCCCGAACACGCCCAGGCTCTCGCCCTGGTGATCCCCCAGTCTGACGGGTTTGGGCGCGTCAGTGCCCCAGCTGCCTGCCGCGCGAAGGGCCAGTACATGGGAGCGGCCCAGATGAATGAATTCGCGGTAATCCAGGCTGTAGACCTCGCCGGTAAAATCACTGGTGATGGCGTCGTTGGTTTCGGCGATCAGCGCGATGCGTCGTCCCGCCGCCGGACTGATGCTGAAGCGAAATGACTGCCGGTTGTCGTACAGCAGGGCCAGACCTGCAAGCCCACGCTGACGGTCGATAAAGGGCGTGGTGCCGTCGGCGACAAAGCGATCGCTGTCGCGCTCAATGAAGACACCGGCGCGCAATTCCAGCCGATCATCCAGCGCATTCCACAGATTCAGGCGTGACAGGCTCAGGGTGTCCGAGGCGCGCACCCGGGTGACCTCGCCGTCGCTGCTGGAGAACGACAGGTCGCGTTCGCCGAACAGTTGCCAGCGGTTACTGAATTGCCAGGTGGCAAAGCCTGCGGGCTCCTCGCTGCGATTTTCCCAGGTCAGCGTGAGCGCATACTGGTGCTCGCCCAGGCTGTCCTGGCCGCCCGTGGAAAATCCGACCTGAGTGCTGTCGTCGTTGGCCAGCAACACCGGGAACCACCAGCGCGGTCGCAGGCTGTGCCAGGGCCGGTAAGGCTGAGGATTGGAGAGGGCGACGGGAGTGGTGCCTGTCTCGCTGCCCGGATGCGCGCCGGGGGCAGGGGGTATGGCGGCTTTCAGCGGCGCAGGCTCGTCTGGTTCGTCGCCCGGTTCATTAGCCGTTTCCAGTTGCCACAGGTCATAGCCCCTGTCTGACAGATATTGCACATAGTGCTGCCCGTCCTCGGTTTGCACCGGCGTCAGTGCGGCGGTATTCACGTCGGTGAGTCGCCGGGGCGGACTTCCGTCGGCAGGCCAATGCCAGATGTTGAAACGTCGGCTGCGCGACGGACTGGTGGGATAGTCCGCACTGAACAGCAGGCTGCCATCCGCCGCAAAACTCGGCTCCCCCTGAATGAATGCGTTGTCGGTCAGCAGTGTCAGGGTGCCGTCGGCCAGATCGATGCGCGCCAGTTGCCAGCTGCGGCCGGCAGGCTTGAAGGCTGCCACCAGATGCGTTGCGTCCGGGTGCAGGCTGAACGCCCCCAGCACCTCGCCGGGCCGGCCTTGCCACACCGCGCCCAGATCGTTGCCGTCGCGATCCAGCCGACGCAGTTCGGGCAGGCCGTTGACCATCCGCCGTGCGAGCAGTGTATCGGTGCCCAGCCAGCGCACCTCACGGTAGCGCCCGTCGTGTGTCAGCCGCTGCCAGCGCTGGCCGGTGTAACGATACAGGTCGCTCCAGACCCGGTTCTCCCGACGCAGCCGCGTGCTGGCCATGACGATCTCGCCCGAGGCACTAACATCAAACAGCCCGGGGTTACGCAGCCGCGTTATGGTTTCCGGTGGATGCCCCGCGCGGTAACGCACCAGTCGTGGGCGCGCATGGCCGTCGTCCCGAATGCGATAAACTGCCTCACCACGGGCCACCGGCGGATAACTCGTCAGCCCGTAATGCGTTAGTGCTTCTCCCCGCAGCGGTTCACCGTCTTCGGCAAAATGATCGCGCAACCATTGCTGATACTCCGCCCACAGCGCCGGGAAACGTTCGCCGTACACGCGCTGTGCTGTGCTGTTCAGCGCGAACGGCAGCAGGTTGCTGCTGTAGTCCTCAATCAGCGCATCGATACGCGCCTGACCTCGTGTTTCTTCCAGAAAGCGATAGAAGAAAGCCCCGTACAGATAACCATCACCGCCCGGCCAGCGCCGGTTGGTCACACTGACCTGCGACAAGCTGCGCGGCCCCGCAGCCACCTGGGCGCGTATTTCCCCTTCGTACAGCGCGCTATAGCTGCGGCCACTGAGCCGCTCAGCGTCAGATTCCTTCTGGATCGCCAACCCCTCGATCATGAAGGTGGGCTGGAACTGGTTGGGGAACAGGAACGGAAACCG
Organism: Alcanivorax sp.; assembly: GCA_013823245.1. GTDB lineage: Bacteria > Pseudomonadota > Gammaproteobacteria > Pseudomonadales > Alcanivoracaceae > Isoalcanivorax. The sequence goes on along the minus strand of PNLU01000028.1, from coordinate 7,252 downwards.
GCCCAGCACCCGGCGCAGCGCCAGCGGGCTGCCTGAGGCTTTGTCCAGGTGCAGCACATGGGTGTATTCGTGGGTAATCAGCATGTCCAGCCAGTCGTCGTGATTCTCCAGACTGTTGAACCGATCTGGTGGCGAGAGAAACAGACGGCTCTGATTGAAGGGCAGGGCACTGGCCCAGCCATTGGCAAGATCGTAGTTATCCGTGAGCACCAGTTCAGTGCGCTGCCGGGGCTGCCAGTTCAGCGCCTTGCTCAGCCGCGCATGCGCCGCCTCGGCCCGCTCCGCCGTATGTGCCACCCAGCCCTCGGCGCCTTCGCGGTAATGAATACGGAAGTGCGCCGTCTCCACCGTGAGCCAGCGCTCGCCCTGGCGCCAGTCAGTGCTGAGGTCGTTGAAGGGTGGGTTGGCCAGGGCGGTCACCGTCCATAGGAAAGGCAACAAAAAAATCGAAATGCGCACGCTTAGAACTCCTTCCTGCTGGTGTGTGGCGCGTTCTTCTTCAACTGATGTTCTAGCGTCGCTCGCTCAACGTGAAAAGCGGCAGAGACAGATTTCGATACAGCGCGGCAAGGCGCAGCGCCAAAGCGGCACTGAACCCGGCCCAGGTGCCGACAAGTGGCATATCGAGCATCACAAAGCCCGCCGTGACGGCGGCACCCAGCAGGGCAGCGGTGGCATAGATCTCCTTGCGCAGGATCAACGGCACCTCACCGCAAAGGATATCGCGGATCATGCCGCCGACCACGGCGGTCATCACCCCCATGACGATGGCCACGCCGGGGCCGAAGCCCAACAGCAGGGCGCGCTCGGTGCCGATCACGCAGAAAGTAGCCAGGCCCAGAGCATCGGCCAGCGGCAGCACGTGTCGCGGCACACGCACATGGCGCGCCAGGGCAACGGTGGCAAAGCCCGCCACCAGGGCCAGCCAGATATACATCGGCTTGGCGATCCACAGCACCGGCGTGGCGCCAAGCACCAGGTCACGCACGGTGCCGCCGCCAATGGCGGTCACGAAGGCCAGCACCATGACCCCGAACAGGTCCATTTGCTTGCGCCCGGCGGCCAGGGCCCCGGAAACCGCAAATACGATGGTGCCGAACAGGTCGAGCCACAGCAGCAGGGGCATGAACAGGTCCTCGTCAGGGGTACTCCATAATCTTTCCATAATACTGCCATAGACTCTGCCCTGTTCCCGGTTGTCATGCCCTTGATATCGACAGGAGCCGAATCTGGTGGTTGCACGCATTCCCATATTCCATCGTTTATCGCCCCGCAGGCGCCGGCTGGTTTTCTGGCTGGTGCCTTTGCTGTTGTTGGCCGGTTGGTTCGGCTGGCAGGCATTTCGCCAGCCCGTTCAGGCCGAGGTGCCGACCGCTGAAGCCACGCGCGGGGATATCGAGTACGTGGTGACCGCGCTGGGCAACCTGCAGCCGCGCCATTATGTGGACGTGGGCGCCCAGGTGTCGGGGCAACTGGTGCGTTTGCATGTGGACGTGGGGGACCCGGTCGGCGAGGGTGATCTGCTGGCCGAGATCGATGCGGATGTGCAGCAGGCGCGGGTGGAAGCGGGTCGTGCTCAACTGGTGGCATTACAGGCGCAACTGGCCGAACGGCAGGCGCAACTCGCCCTGGCACGGCAGCAGTTCCAGCGTCAGGAGCGCTTGCTGGCGGATGATGCCACCAGTGAGGATGCGTTCCAGATTGCGCGGGCCACGGTGTTGACCACCGAAGCACAGATTCGCGCCTTGCAGGCGCAGATCGAGCAAAACCGTTCTTCCCTGCGGGCCGAGGAGGCGACGCTCGGCTTTACCCGTATCTTTGCGCCGATGGACGGGGTGGTGGTGTCCATGGAGGCGCGCCAGGGGCAGACCCTGAACGCCAATCAGGTGGCGCCGATTCTGATGCGCATTGCCGACCTGTCCACCATGACGGTGTGGACGGAAGTCTCCGAGGCCGATGTCAGCCGCCTGCGCGCGGGCATGCCCGCTTACTTTTCGCCCCTGGGCATGCCCGGCACCCGCTGGGAAGGCCAGTTGCGGCAAATCCTGCCGACCCCGGAAATTCTCAATAACGTGGTGCTCTACACGGCGCTGTTCGATGTCGACAACAGCGATGGCCGTCTGATGACGCAGATGACGGCTCAGGTGTTTTTCGTGCTGGATGAGGCGCGGGACGTGGTACGGGTGCCGGTGTCTGCCGTGCAGCCGCTGCGCGGTGGCAAAGGTCTGGTAACCGTGATCACCCGCAACGGGCAGCGTGAGCAGCGCGAGGTGGAGACCGGTGTCAGCGACCGGATTACGGTGGAGATCCGCCGGGGCCTGGAGGAAGGCGAAACCGTGCTGGTGAATGCCTCGCCGGGTGGCCGTGCCAGCGCCCAGGGAGGCAACCGGTCACCGCAGCGCATGCCCCGGGGGCTGTTTTGAGTCGCGAGGCTGATGCGCCGCTGATCAGCCTGCGTGGCGTGCGCAAGCGCTACGTCACCGGTGATGTGGCTGTGGACGTTTTGCGCGGTATTTCTCTGGATATCCATGCCGGGGAATTCGTCGCCATTATGGGTGCCTCCGGTTCCGGCAAGTCCACGCTGATGCATATTCTCGGCTGCCTGGATCAGCCGAGCGAGGGCGAGTATCGCTTCAATGGCGAAAACGTCGCTACCCTGGATGAAGACCAGTTGGCCTGGTTGCGCCGCGAGGCGTTCGGTTTTGTGTTCCAGAGCTACCATCTGATTGCGGCCGGGTCTGCCACCGAGAACGTGGAGGTGCCCGCGGTATACGCGGGCCTGCCGCGCACGGAACGACGCGCGCGGGCGCAGGCGTTGTTGTCGCGGCTGGGCCTGGCCGAGCGGCTGGATCATCGGCCGAACCAGTTGTCCGGCGGTCAGCAGCAACGGGTGTCCATTGCCCGGGCGCTGATGAATGGCGGCCATATCATTCTGGCGGACGAACCCACCGGCGCTCTGGACAGCCACAGTGGTGCCGAGGTGATGGCCCTGCTGGGGGAGCTGGCGCGCGAAGGCCACACCGTGATTCTGATTACCCACGATGCCAGCGTGGCGGCCCATGCCGATCGGGTGATCGAGATCGCCGACGGCGAAATTGTGCGTGACAGTGGCAGCAAACCGTCAATCCATGCGCCGCGAACCGTACCGGTGCCAGGGGCGCAGGGCACAGTGTCACCGGTCTCGGTGGTTCCCGAGGCGCTGGAGGCGTGCAGCATGGCGCTGCGCTCCCTGCGGGCAAACCTGTTCCGCACGTTGCTGACGCTGCTGGGCGTGGTGATTGGTGTCGGTTCGGTGGTGGCCATGCTGGCCATTGGTGAAGGCGCGCGCGCCTCGGTAATGGAGCGCATCAGCGCCATGGGCACTAACCTGCTGGTGGTGCGGCCGGGGTTCGAGGGCTTCGGGCGACGCAGTGCCGACGGCGAAATCGCCACCCTGACGCCGGAGGACGCCATCGCCGTGGCGGCCTTGCCGAATATCATTGCCGCCGTGCCGGAAAACACCAGCCGGGCGACGGCGCGCGCGGCGGGCCGGGACACCACTACGCAGGTGAATGCCACCACGGCGGCCTATCCGTTGCTGCGCAACTGGCAGCCCGAACGCGGTGTTTTCCTCAGCGATGAAGACCAGCGTCGTTACGCGGCGGTGGCCGTGATCGGCCAGACCGTTGCGCGTACCCTGTTCGGGCAAAATGATCCGTTGGGTGAATTCCTGTTGCTGAACAATGTACCGTTCCAGGTGATTGGCGTGATGAGCGAGCAGGGTGCGACCGCCTGGGGCGACGATGCGGACGATATCGTATTCGTACCGCTTTCCACCGGCAGTTTGCGTTTGTCCGGTCAGCGACACCTGCGCTCGATCACCGTGGCGGTGGACGATGTCAGCCAGATGGATGCCACGGATGCGGCGGTGGCGGATTTGCTGCGGGAACGGCATGGCGTTGAGGATTTCCGTATTCGCAATATGGCCGCCATTGTCGAAACCGCATCGGCCACGCAAAACACCTTGACCATTTTGCTCGGTTCCATCGCGGCGATTTCCTTGCTGGTGGGCGGCATCGGTGTGATGAATATCATGCTGGTCAGCGTCACCGAGCGGACCCGGGAAATCGGTATCCGCATGGCCACCGGCGCGCGTACCCGCAATATTCTGCAGCAGTTCCTGGTGGAGGCCGTGGTGGTGTCCGCCATGGGCGGCGTTGTGGGCGTGTTGGCGGGTGTGGGTGTTGGCGCGCTGATCGGCGCGCTGGCGATGCCGGTGCAGTTTTCCGTACCGATCATGGTGCTGGCCTTTGCCTGTGCGGCGGGCACCGGGCTGGTATTCGGTTTTGCCCCGGCCCTGAAAGCAGCGCGGCTGAACCCGGTCGTAGCCTTGAGTAGCGAATGATGAAACGGACCCTGTTAAGCCTGACCTTGCCCGTATTGCTGGTGGCGTGTGGCACGACACCGGTGCAACAGATGCCGCCCGCGCCGCCGGAAGGCTGGGAATACGGCCTGGGTGCCAGCGAAGCCTGGCCTGCACGCGACTGGTGGCAGCACTTTGCCAGCCCGGAGCTGGATGACCTGATGGTTCAGGCGCAGGCGAATAACCCGGATCTGGGGGCGGCGGCTGCACGCATTCTGCAGGCAGAGGCGCAGGCGCGTATAGCAGGCGCCAGCCTGCTGCCGAATGTGGATGCCGGGCTGGATGCCGGGCGCAGCGGTATTGTCGACCAGGGCGGGGCCAGCGGCAGCTACAGCGCCAGCCTGGGTGCCAGCTATGAGCTGGATTTCTGGGGCGCCAACCGGGCACAGAGGGCCGGGGCGCGCGCGAACCTGCTGGCCAGCGCCTATGACCGCGAAACCGTGGCGCTGACCCTTACGGCCGGAGTGGCCAACAGCTACCTGCAGGTACTGTCGTTGCAGGAGCGTCTGGACATTGCGCGCCTCAATCTGGAGCTGGCAGAAGAAATTCTGCGCGTGGTGGAAGCGCGGGTGCGCAACGGTGCCGGTACACCGCTGGATCTGGCGCGGCAACGTGCCGTGGTGGCCCGCCAGCGTGCCAGCGTCGAGCCGCTGCGGCAGCAGGAGCGTGACGCCCGGGCGGCGCTGGCGCTGCTGCTGGGGCGTACGCCGCAGGGCTTCCAGACCGAAGGGCAACTGGCGGCGCTGGCGATCCCCGACGTGGTGGCCGGGTTGCCCTCGGAATTGCTGGCCCGGCGGCCGGATATTCGTCAACAGGAAGCGCGTTTGCTGGCGGCGGATGCGGACATCGCCGTCGCGCGGGCGGCCTTCTTGCCCAGCGTGCGCCTGACCGGCGCGCTGGGTACACGCAGTGATGTATTCAGCGAATTGTTCAGCGGTGACCTGCTGTATAACGTCGGCGCCTCACTGACTCAGCCAATCTTCAATGCCGGGCGGCTGCGCGCCCAGCGTGATCTGACCGAAGCGCGTCGGCTGGAGTTGCTGGAGCAGTACCGGGGCGCCACGTTGCAAGCGTTTGCGGATGTGGACCTGGCGTTGAGTGCCATCGAAACGCTGGCCGAGCAGGCGTTCCAGCAGGAAGAGGAACTGGCGCAGACACGCCGTGCCTTCACTCTGGCGGAAGCCCGTTACCGGGAAGGGGCGGATGATCTGCTGTCGCTGCTGGACGCCCAGCAGTCGCTGTACCAGGCCGAAGAAAACAACGGCCTGCTCCGTCTTGCGCGGATGCAGGCCATTGTCACACTTTACCGCTCGCTGGGGGGCGGTTGGCAGGAGCCGGTTGAACAACTCAGCGCAGCTGAAGAGTAATGCCGCGCAGTGCCGGTCCGTCCGCACCACCAATCTGACCGCGATCGGTAAAGGCACCGGTCATCAGATTGATGCTGTAAAGCGTGTAGGGGCCCATGCCATTGCTGCTGAGCGCAGCCAGCACCAGGCCATTATCGCCGCCAATAATGTCAAAACCCTGGTCGCCGCTGATCGCAACAGGTGTATCCGTCAGCGGCACCTGGGTGCCGTCGTTGGGTGGGTTCTGCAGGTTGAGGGAATCGTTCCCGATGTCCAGCGTGAACAGTTGCGTGGTGGTCGTGCCGGCAAAGCTGTTGGTATAGGCCGCTGCGGTGAGCGCCGGAACCGCCGCGTCATCCTCGGGCAACAGGATGCTGCCGATGACGCCAAGCAGCGGACCGAGCAGGGGAATGTCTTCGATCCCGCCCACATCACTCTCTTCTGCGTAAGCGATGTCACCATCGACAATCGTTTCGCCGTTATCCACATTGATGCGCAGGTTCTGCCCCTGATCGCTGATCAGCCGCAAGCGATCCGGTACCGGATTGAAATCCATGGCGAAGTCATTACCCATCAGTCCATCAAAACTCGAGTCTGGCGCGGCCACCAGCGACGCCCGGAAGCTGGCGACCCCTGAATCGGCATTGAGGGTGTAAAGGTTGCCCAGGTCGGACACGCCGTAAAGCTCGCCCGTGGCGGGACGCACGTCCACGCCCACCAGCGTTTCACCGTCTTCCATCAGCCCGCTCACCGCCACTGGCGCAGACACCATGCCCGGCGCGCCGGGTGCGAACTCAATCAAGGTATTGTCGCGTGTCAAACCGATGACAACCGGGGGCGCGGGGGGTGCCAGCGCAATCCCCAGCAGTGTGCCGGGTACATTGAGGGTGCCGATGAGCGAGGCGGCATCGGCTTCGGCGGTCAGATCAATGCGGTAAAGACCTTGCTGACCCTCGACGGTGAGTGCGGCGACTGCGGCATTGTTGCGGCCATCAATCACGAAGCCGTTGGCGTCGTCCGCAGCGATACCAAGTGTTACGCCGTTGACCAGGGTGCCGTCGTTGGGCGGATCCTGCAGGTAAAGCATCTGCTCGCCGGTATCGATATTGAACAGACGCGTCGACGTGGTCCCGGCAAAACTGTTGGTGTAGGCCGAGCCCGTGATGCGGGTGGCTTCTGAACCGCTGTCCAGCGGACCGTCCACGATGGTGGCGCCATTATCCACATTGATCCGCAGGTTCTGGCCGGTATCGGAGGTCACGCGCAGGCGATCGGGCACTGGATTGAAATCGACGCCAAAATGCATGCCATCCAGACCTTCAAATACAGGTGTGGTGTCCGGCGCGGGCACCAGCGGAATGGTAGCTTCAACCACCGCCGTCTGCGGGTTTATGACATAAAGATTACCGAGCCGACCGGCCGCATAGAGATCGCCATTGGCGGGGCGGAAGTCCATTCCCACCAGCGTGTCATCTTCGGCCAGGCCGGTAATGGTCGCACTGGC
>PNLU01000027.1 GCA_013823245.1 Alcanivorax sp. | reverse complement strand
AATCTGGGTGAGCATTATCTGGAAACCCGGCGTTATTCGGATGCCGCGTCGGCCTACAAGACCTTTGTTGACCTGAATCCCTTTCATCGCCTGTCGCCGCACTTCGACATGCGTGTGATCGAGATCTACAAGCAGGGCGGTTTCCCGATTCTGGTCATCGAGGCCAACAAGGATTTCGCCAACAGCTATGGCCTCAAGGCGGAGTACTGGGAACACTTCGATGTTGAGGCGTTCCCCGATGTGTTGGCGCTGCTCAAGGACAACCTGCAAGAGCTGGCCAATTACTACCACGCCCTGTATCAGAACCCGCAGTTCGCCAATGATCGTGCGGACAACTTCCAGGAAGCGCAGCACTGGTATCGCGAGTTTCTCACCTCTTTCCCGCGCGAGGATGAGTCGCCGGTCATGAACTACCAGTTTGCGGACCTGCTGCTGGAAAATCATCACTATGGGGAAGCGGCGCGCGAGTATGAGCGCACCGCTTACGACTACCCGCAGCATGAGCAGGCTGCCGAAGCCGGGTATGCCGCCGTGTACGCCCATCGCCAGCATCTGCAGCAGGTGGATGCGGCGGGCGAGGAACTGGTCAAGCGTGACGTGATCCGCAGCTCGCTGCGTTTTGCCGAGACCTTCCCCGTCCACGACAGTGCGTCGCTGGTGATGGGCGCTGCGCTGGAAGACATCTTTGCCATGGAGGACCACGCGTTTGCGGTGACCACCGGCCGCAAGATGCTGGAGATGTTCCCGGAAGCGCCGGAATCAGAACGTCGGGCGGCCTGGCTGGTGGTGGCCCATTCTTCCTATGAGCTGGCCCGCTACCCGGAGGCGGAAGCGGCCTACCTGAGTGTGCTGGCGCTGACCGATGAAGCCGACGGTAGCCGCCGTGAACTGACGGAAAACCTGGCTGCCGCCATCTATCGTCAGGGGGACCTGGCCAGTGACGCCGGTGAGCATCGTCAGGCCGCCGATCATTACCTGCGCCTGGGGCATGCCGCACCGGATTCGCGTCTGCGTCCCGCCGCCGAGTATGACGCCGCCCAGGCATTGATGATTCTGGAAGCCTGGGACGATGCGATTGAGGTACTGACGGCATTCCGCCGCCATTACCCCGACCATCGTCTGCAACCTGACGTTACCAAGAACCTGGCCCACGTGTATGGCGAAGCGGGGCAGTTGTCACTGGCAGCGAGCGAGTACGAGCGTATCGAGCGTGAGAGTGACGATGACGATATCCGCCGTGAAGCGCTGAAAGTGGCAGCAGAGCTTTACGAAGAAGTGGGTGAGGGTGATGAAGCCATCCGGGTCTATCGCCGTTATATCAGTCGCTTCCCGCAGCCACTGGGTCCGGTGGTGGAAATGCATCAGAAAGTGGCGCTGCTGCTCAAGGCTCGGGGCGACACCAGTGGCCATCATGCCGAGTTGCGCCAGATCGTTGCTCTGGACAGCCGCGCTGGCGAGCAGCGTAACCATCGCATGCGTTACCTGGCCGGGCATGCGGCCCTGACACTGGCCGAGCCGGGCTTCCACGACTATGCCGCCATTCGCCTGACACAACCCTTCGAGCGCACGCTCGTCCTCAAGCGCAACGCCATGCGCGAGCAGAGCCAGCGGTTCTCGGCACTGGTGGAGTATGAAGTGGGTGAGGTGACTGCAGCGGCCACCTGGTATGTGGCGGAAATCAATTATGAGTTCAGCCGTGCGTTGATGGATTCGGAGCGCCCCGACGACATGGATGAGCTTGAAATGGAACAGTACGAGGAACTGCTTGATGAACAGGCGTATCCGTTCGAGGAGCGCGCGATCAATATTCATCAGCAGAATATTGCATTGATTGACCGCGGTATCTTCAACCGCTGGGTGGATCGCAGTGTGGCGCGGCTCGCCGACATCGTGCCGGGTCGTTATGCACGTTTCGAGGAAAGCAGCGGCTTTATCGGCGCCATCCGCAATGTCAGCTACGACAATCTGACGCAACCGAGTCTGCCCGAAGCAGAAGAGCCTGAGGCGGAGCCGGCTGAGATCGAGTTGGCAGGGGGCTCACGATGATAAAGGCAAACGCCGTGCTGGTTGTCATTCTTCTGCTGGTTTCCGGCTGTGCCAGCCTGTCGCCGGGTGGTCGCTCGGGCAGCCTGTCCGAGCGCGATATCGATACCTTTAACCGGGCTATGGCGTTGCTGGAGTCGGAAGATTATGCCGGGGGTATCGAGCTGCTGACCCGGATCACGGAGAACACGCGGGCCAGTGCGGTGCCGTTCATCAATCTGGCCATGGCGTACAGCCGCATCGATGAGCTGGACAAGGCAGAGGAAAGCCTGAAGGTCGCCCTGGATATCGAGCCGCGCAATCCTGTGGCACATAACGAATATGGCCTGCTGCTGCGTCGCCAGGGGCGCTTTCAGGAAGCGCGGGAGGTTTACCAGAACATCCTTCAGCGCTACCCGGATTTTGCGTTGGCGCGGAAGAATCTCGGTGTCCTGTGCGATATCTACCTGCGGGATTACGCCTGCGCGCTCAAGGCCTATCAGGCCTACAGTGCGGTGGCACCGGAAGACGAGGAAGTGCGGATCTGGATCACAGATCTGGAATGGCGTGTGGAGGGGACATGAAACGACACAAGCTGATCATGGGAATGGTGATGGTCGTGACCACCGGCCTGGCACAGGCCAGCGACGCTGATGGCGATATCAAGGAAATTTCAGGGATGTCAGTCATGGGCAACGAAGATGCGCCCAAGTCGCTGTACATCGTGCCCTGGAAGAGTTCGGAAATCGGCATGGAAACCGATTTTACCTCCAGCCTGCTCAATGAAGACATGGTGCCGGTGGATCGCCCTGTGTTCATGCGCGAGCTGGAGTTTTATCACACAAGTATTGAGCCAAGAGGGTATTGACGCATGAACACGATAATAAAGTTTTTCCAGGATGGCGGTCTCTGGATGTACCCGATCCTGGCCGTGGGGTTGGTGGGGCTGGCCTTTGCAGCGGAACGGTTCATCAAGTTGCATTTGCTGGAGCGGGCCAATCGCCGCGCCTGGGAGGCCCTGCAGCCGGTGCTGGCGAAGGGGGATTTCGACAAGGCCCGGAAAATGGTGGCCGAAGATGATTCCGCTGTGGCGCAGATGCTGACCATGGGGCTGGAAGTGCAGGGCACAGTGCGTCGCCGCGATGATATCGAGGTGGCGATGGAAGAGGCCATGCTCGAGATTACGCCACAACTGGAAGCGCGCACGGTCTATATCTCCATGTGTGCCAACATCTCCACACTGCTCGGCCTGCTGGGGACCATTATTGGTCTGATCTCCGCGTTCGAGGCGGTGGCCAATGCCAACCCGGCCGAGAAGTCGGCGCTGCTGTCGAGCTCCATCGCGATGGCGATGAACACGACTGCGTTTGGTCTGATCTCGGCCATCCCGCTTCTGGTCTGCTTCAGCATGATCAGTTCCCGCACGGCCGCCATCGTAGGCAGCCTGGAAATGGTATCGGTCAAGACGCTCAAGCTGATCAGCACCTTTGCCAAGCGCAACTATCAGCAGGGTGACAGCACTGCAGAAAGCAGCGCCAGAGTCGTAACGGCGGACGAAGGCTCTGACGACAACAGCGGTGGATTCGAGCCAGCCCCGGCGACCAACTGAGCACTGACCTATGGCCAGAAAAGCACGCAAGAAAACAGCAGAAGCCATGGAGCTGGATGTTACCTCCTTCATGAACCTGATGGTGGTGCTGATCCCGTTTCTGCTGGCCACGGCGGTGTTCTCCCAGGTGAGTATCCAGGAGCTGAACCTGCCGACGCCCGGATCGGGTGGCAGCATGACCGATACCCCGCCGGTGGTTATCGAGGTGGTCGTCCGCAAGGAAGGACTGGAAGTGGGTGACGGCAAGACCATTCGCTACCGGTTGCCGGCGGAAGAGGGCGAATACGATTTTGCCGGTCTGTCGCGGACCCTGCTGGATATGAAGCTGGCGAACCCGGACAAGGAAGACATCACGGTGCTGCTGGAGCCGGACATTCGCTACAACGACATGATTGCCGCCATGGATGCGGTGCGCATGTATCGGGCCCCGGCAAACGGGGATGAGGACAACGGCCAGGCCGGGCACACCGACCATGTGCTGTTCCCGGATATCGCAATAGGGGATGCGCCATGAAGAATACACGACGCATGCGCCGTCTCGAGCGCGTCGGGCAACGTCCCGCTGCCTCGCTGAGTCTGACTTCGTTGATGGATATCTTCACCATCCTGCTGTTGTACCTGCTGGTTAACCAGTCGGATAACCCGGTGTTGGATCCACCGCGCGAGATCGTTCTGCCCAACTCGATTGTCGAGACCAAACCGAGGGAAACCGTGGTGGTGGCCGTGAGTCCCGATCAGATTCTGATCCGTGGTGAGCATGTCATGACCATGGAGGAACTGCTGGAAACCGAGGGCAACATCATTACGGCCATTCGGGACCGCATGCAGGCCATCAGTGAAGGGGCGCTGGGGCTGGGGGATGACGAACTGGACGGCACCGAGGTCACCATCCTCGCCGACCAGGATGTGCATTACAGCACCATGAGACGAATCATGGCGTCCTGCACGGCAGCGGGGTACAGCCGGATATCACTGGCGGTAAATCAGATATGACTTCCTTATTGGCAGAGCGACAGCAGACGCTCAGTGAGCAGATTGCCGACGCGGAGTACGCGCTGCGTTCGCTTGATGCACAACTGCAAGACGTGGATACGGCGCTGGCCGAACTCAAGCCACAACGTGAGCAGATCCAGCTGTTGAGCGTTATTTGCGACTCACTGGATCAGCTCAAGGCCCGGGGCAGTGCTTCGTTGTTCTGGGGGGATGAGGTTTCCGAGGATGAGCACGACCGCCATATGGCCTCGACGCGTGAGCGTGTCGAGGCATTTGGTGGCAAGGTCATCGCGCTGGAGCGCCAGCGCAGCACGCTGCTGAAGGATATCGAGCAGCAGCGCGGCAACCTGAGTGAGCTGCACTGGCATTTTGATGCGGTCACCGAAGAGATGGAGAGCGCCCGTTACGACTATGTGCTGGAGCGTGATCCGGATGACGACAAGTTGTTCCGTGTCGGCGTCATGCCCTGGTCGAAGCCGGAGGATGATCAGCGCCGACTGCGCAAGGCGCTGCTGGTGTCCTTGCTGTTCATGCTAGTGATCGGCGGGGTACCTCAGATCTGGGAAGTGCCGCAACGCGATCCGAGTGAAAAGGTCGAGATACCGGAGCGACTGGCGCGGATGGTGCGCGAGCGTGCACCGCCGAAACCGGTGGAAACGCCGATCGAGCGGCCTCAGGAGCAGCGCCAGGAAGAAACCCGCCCGGAGGAGCAGCAAGTGGCCCGGGAACGTCCGGAGCCACGGCCTGAAGAAGTTCGGCAGGCGCGTGAGCGCGCCCAGAGTCGCGGCATCCTCGCCCATAGCGATCTGTTTGCCGACATGGAAGACGATGCTGCGCTGTCCAATCTGGGAGCCAATGCACGCATCTCCGGTGACACGGCGGAAGGCGGCGCGCAAAGCAGCGGTGCCGAGGGCTCGCGTGCGCTGATTACCGCGTCGACCCGGGGCAGTGGTGGTGCCGCAGCTCTGGCTGATGTCAGCCGTGGGGGTGTGGGCACCGGCAGTGGCGTGGCCATTGGTGACCGTGGCGTCTCCACCGGCAGAGTACAAAGCGACGTGGCGGCCATTCAGCAGGAAGCCCGGCCGCTCAGCGACGGGGTGGGGCCGAGCCGTACCGACGAAGAGATACAGATCGTGTTCGACCGTCACAAGTCGGCGTTGTATCGGCTGTACAACCGCGAGCTGCGTAATAACCCGACCTTGCGCGGCAACATCATGCTGGAGCTGACCATTCAGCCGGATGGTTCCGTGTCGGCATGTCGTGTGGTGTCTTCGGATCTGGCCTCGGACACCCTGGCCGAGGCCATCGTCGATCGCGTCAGTCGATTCAATTTCGGAGCGAAGGAAGGCGTATCGGCGATCACGATTCGGTATCCGATCGATTTTCTGCCAGCGGGGTAGCGTGACCTTGTGTCGATCTTTTGAGGCAGGTCACGCTTTCTGGCGAATTCGCCCGGACGGTTGCGAGAGGCTTCACGGTATTGGCTGTATCGATGTAGGAACATAAGCGTACTTTGGGGGTGCGCCGATTATCGTATCGGCGCGTTAACCATAAGAAAAAAGAGCGTTCAATTTGACGACGAGCACTGTCCGGATTCTTGCTGGCCTGGGGGGCTTGCTGCTTCTGCTGTTTTCAGTGGATGCACGCGCAGCTTACGCCAATGTGTGTGTGGCCAACGCGCAGAATCCGCCCACTAATCTGGTAACCGTTCTTGGCTCGAGTGAGTGCGAGCTGTGCGGCTATGGATTTGTGAATGTGCAGATCACCAACCCCTACCGTGCTGGCAATGACAACCAGGGCGATGCCCATGTGCCCTACGAAACCCGTGTGGTGACTGTCGGTGGTGGGCCCTGGGCCACGGAAGTGACTCAGAGCCGCCGGAATGCTCGTTACGGGTCACAAAATCCGGCCTTGAACTTCAATAATGCCAGCAGCATGACGCTGGTGCTGAACCAGGGGCTGGAACTCTACACCGGTGTGGATCCGGTTATACCTGGCGGCGGAAACGTAAGCGGGACCACAACCATTACTGTCAGCGGGATGGCCAACCTGCCGCCCGGCCAGTCACGCACGGTCAGGATTCCTGTACATCGTCGCCCGAACAACAGCCCGGAGCAGCTTTACAACAGCAACCCGACGGCCACCGCAAACATTAACTACAGCATGGCGGATGGCTGTAATGATAATCCGGGGCGGCGCCGTAACGGCCGTAATGATGACTGGTACGATAACTGTAATGGCTGGAATTGCACGGGCGGAGGCAGTGACCCCGATAATCCGCCGCTTGATTTCTGGCAGAACTATAGTCGCCCCAGCAGCCAGCACACTGGCACTGTCAATATTCGTCGGCCGCAGCTGGAGCTTAACAAGCAAGGCTGGAACTACGATACAGGTCAGCGCGAGAACACGCGCAGCGGCACGGTGTATGGCCACAACGATGACGACATCGTCTGGCGGCTGAATATCGCCAACACCGGCAATGCACCGCTTCAGGATCTTCGCATTGATGACGTGCTCAGCCGGGCGGACGTCATGAATGCGCACTATGTGTGCCCCAATGCGGCTGCGGCCAACAGTATTGCAGGGAACAACGGCATTCCGCCTGGGGGCTCTCCCTGCATTCCGACGGATGCGCTGACCGGCCTGGTTTTGGAAGACTGGAATGTGGCCCCGCCATTCGGCCAGGGCATTAACATTCCGATGCCCTACGCCGCTACCGTCAATGCTGTGACGCCCGGCACGTCTACCGATGCGATCGATATAGCTGCGGGTGCCAGCATCAACATCTACATTGTCGGCAAGCTGCAAGGGAATGCGTCATGCAGTAGCGGCAACCCCATGCGCAACCGCCTGAACGATGTGCAGTTCGGTTGCGCGGTGCAGTCACCGCCGGGCGGCATCCTGCAATCTCCGGGTCTGAACGCGGACGGTTTTATTCGCTCCTGGTATGGGCAGGGCCATGAGGGGCCGGGTTCGCTGGATGCATTGCAGGTCACCCGTAATCTCACCGGCATTGACGGCAGCAGCACAGTGGGCGCGCGCGGCTTGATGACGGTGACGCTGTCGAACCAGAGCGGCGGCACCGTCTGGTTTGACGGGGACATGGACTACCATCTGCGTAATGTGTTGCCGGAAGGTTATGTCGTTGACCCCAGTTACGTTCCACATATTGATAATCCGGCCAATGGCTCACTTTACGGCGCCTATGCCGGACGTATCGACACCCTGACCTGGCTCAACCCGCAAGGCGTGATACCGGGCGATATCAACGACAGCACCAGCTATCTGGACAATACGGCGCCGGAATTCAGGCTGTCGAGCAGCACCAGCTATACGGAATCCAATCCGGATGCGGCCTACAATACTGGCCGTGTTTACCGCGACCTGATGCGCCATGGCGACGTGGTGGTGATCCGCTTTGCCGTCATTCTGAAGGATCCGCAGTACTACGATCTGGCCGCCGATCTGGATGTGATCGAGGAAAATCCCGGTGTCATGCTGGAGCCGCCGCGTACCAACGTGCCCACCGACCCCCCGGCCTTGCCGTCGACGCTCAATAACACCCTGACTGTGCAGGCCCGGACCCTGTGTGCCAGCCAGGCTGTGAATTACACCTTGCAGGGCAATGGCACCAGTAACAGCCCGGCGCACAATACGGCGGGCACGCCAATCGTCTTCGAGGCAGAGGACCTGGATGTCAGCATTGATCAGGCGACGTTCATCCTGACCAATGACCGCAGCCAGCACACACCCCTGTCAGTCACGGTGGAAAACAACGGTGGTGTGGCGGCGCGGGATTTCAGTACCTTCATCACTTTCGGTGCCACCATGAACGTGGTGACGGCCACGCCGCCGCCGGGCTATCAGTGCGAGCCCGTACCGATCACCGGCGCAGGGGTGCCGCAGCCACAGCCGTACCGGGTGTGGGTCGTCAACCCATCACCGGACGCTCCGGGCAACCTGCATATGCCATTGCCGGGTAATGGCACGGTGTATCGCTGCTATCCGAATCAGGGTAATCCCCTGAACCGTAACCTGGCCCCCGGTGCCAGCGTGCAATTCAACTTTACCGTCAACAAGACGGAGGATCCCGCTGGTATCCTGGCGGACGATCTGACGTTCCGTGCCGACGTAGTGGGGGAAATCTTCAGCGTCGCCAACCTGACCCTGCCTGCGACCAATATCAGCCGTGCCAACACCGGGGGCGGCACCAACAATATCCGCGTCACCGGGGTGGATGTCAGCAGCACGGCCACAGCGATCACCAATGCCCACAACCTCTGGTTCCCGGCGCCCGGCACGCCCGGCAACACCCGCACAGACGGCGAAGTCGATCGCGGCAACAACTATTCCCTGGACGCGCACTGGTCGCGCGGGATCGGTTTCAACCTCAAGAAGGATGCGGTGACCGCCGGTGATACGGACTCCGGTGGTTTCGGCGGTCTGCCGACCCTGGGGCACTGTAACGAGAACAGCGATGCGGTCAGCTATGCCGCCGCCAACGATTATCCGGGCCAGGCACGCCCCGCCGAGCATGTGCAGATCGGTGAAGAATGTACCGTGCGTATCCAGACCGGTGGCTGGTTCGGTTTCGAGTCGCGCGGCTTCAACTTTATCGGTGTGCGGGATATTCAGGTACTGGATGAAGTGCCAGCCGGGCAGAACTATATTTCCAGCACTTCACCGCTGATTACCCCGCAGATTGCTGGCGCGACCCAGGTGCCCAATGACCCGGTGGCGGCGGCGCTGGGCGACGGTATTTTCGGCTGGCGCTTTACCGGCAACCAGATCGGTACGGACGGTCTGTCTGACTACATCAGCAGCATTGATGAGTGGTTCACCATCAATACCACCACACGGGTGCTGAATGAGGCATTGAACGATCGCGCGGGGCCGAACCTGCATGCGGCCAACAGCCCCAACGTGCTCAACTCCAGCTTCCAGGCGACCTTCTTCAACAACAATACCGGCCAGCACGAAACCTATCTGTTCGGTTACGGGGAAGTCGGGCAGATCAGCCCGATACAGAACCAGAATCCGCCCGGCAGCTCGACGGTCGGCTATCCGAACGAGCCGATCCGCCGTGTCGATCTGGTGGTTACGGAGCCGCTGATCGAAGTGACCATGCAGGTGTGTGACGAGACACGGCATGGCGTGGGTGAAGCCTGTTCGGAATTTGTTGACGAGATTCCCGATGCGGCCACCTCCAACAGCTATGTCTATCGGTTGACGGTGAGCAACCGGGCTGCCGACGATGGTCAGCCGCGTGCACCGGCTTACGACCTGACCGTGACCAGCATTCTTGACGATCTGCTGCAAGTGATGCCGCTGGAAAGCGACGGCCTGGACAATGATGGCGATGGCCGTCTTGATGGCGCTGATGCCGGTGGTGAGGGCGAGATCATCGGCAACGTGATGTTCGATGGCAATGAAACGCAGGTGATCTTCCGTCATGAGGAGGGTGTGGACGGTACCGGCCTGCGTCGACTGGAAGTGGGCCAGAGTCTGTCACTCTACTATCGCGTGAATCCGGATGACCGCATTGCGCCGGGTCAGAGTCGTGCCACCCGTTTCAGTGTCACCTACGACTCACTGGAAGGCAGCACCAACGAGCACGGCAATCAGACGGTGGTCACGCCCGGTACCGGTGAGCGGGGTGGGGCGCGTGTCTATGAGAGTGACGAGGCCGACACGCTGATCACGTTTATTGAACCGGAAGCGCGGCCCAAGGAAATCATTGCCCTGTCTGAAACGCCGCTGGTGGCGACGGGCATGCAGGACATCAAGATCGGTGAGGAAGTGGAATATCGTCTGACCGCCGAGCTGCCGGTAACGCTGCTGCGCGACCTGACCGTGACGGACACACTGCCCGCCGGTCTGCAATGTGCCGAAGCGGCGGTGGTCGACCTGAGTGTGGCACCCTGGGATGTCGCGGGCTTCAAGCGGCCGGATCTGTCGCCGGTGCCGCCGGTCACACCGTTGTGTGACGGCAATCAGGTGCGCTGGGAATTCGGTGATGTGACCTTGACGGATCCGTCGCCGGGCAGCAGCCGTTTCACTTTCCCGCTCACCTTTATTGCCCGTGTGGATAACAGCGCCGCAAATCAGGACGGCACGGTGCTGACCAATGGCAGTCCCGCCACCGTGGCGACGCTGACCTGGGTGGACAGTCAGGGCGCGACCCAGACCCGGAGTTACGGTGAGGTGTCGGCCACCGTGACGGAGCCGGACGTGTCGCTGACCAAGGCCTGGGACGCGCCGGACGGGCTGGATGCCGGTGACGAGATCACCATTACCCTGACGGCGACCAACGACGGCAGCGCTGCGGCCTACAACCTGCGTTTGTGGGACAACCTGGACGGCAGCGGCATGACCTTCCTGCCGGGCAGTGTCGGCGGCACCGACCCACCGGATGCGGTGGACACCTCCACCTTTGGCGCCAACCAGCCCGTGTTTGTCTGGGCGCCGGAGAATCCCCTGGCCGCTGGCGACACGCGCACCATGACGTTCCAGGTACGGGTGGACGACACGGTTCAGCCGCTGCAAATTCTCGACAACCAGGCGGACGCCGCCTGGACCTCCCTGCCGGGGCAGGACACCGCGCTCAACAGCGGCGGCCAGATTGGCCCAGATGGCGCGGCAGACGGCCAGCGTATCGGTGTTCTGCCTCACGCCGGCGATGCCATCAACGATTACGAAACCCGCAGCAACCCGGTGGACGCCACGATCGCGGCCGTGACGGTCAGCAAGACGGACCTGTCACCGGACGTGCTGCCCGAAATCGGCGCCCACAAGCAGTTCGAGATCGTTATCAACCTGCCGGAAGGCACCACGGAAAACCTGCGTGTTGACGATCTGCTGGCCAGCGGCTCCACCAGTTATGTGCTGACCCGCGATGCGAACTTCGATGTCAGTTATCAGTTCGAGGGTATTGTCAGCATCAACGGCAGCGCGCCGGACGAAGCGGCTTTTGTCGCGGTGCCGGCCGACGGTGCCAGCGGCACGGCGGTCTGGGACCTGGGCACGGTGCTGACCGAAAGCGAAAACGATCTGCCCGTGGCCGGGCCGCTGAACCCGAGTATTCGCATCACTTATTTTGCCCGTATCAATAACGACACCGAGACCAGTGCGGGCGATACATTACAGAACACCCTGAGTGTCAGCCACCGCCATGGCGAAGACGCCAGTACGGTGATCCTGGATGACACGACGGCGGCGATCACGGCGATTGAATCGGCCCTGGTGGCTGACAAGGCGCTGACCAATCTGAGCGGCGGCCAGTTGATCGCCGGTTCGTTGCTGGAATACGCCGTGACCCTGACCAATCAGGGCAATGCCACGGCCTACGACCTGAATATTGTCGACACCTTGCCCGCCGGGCTTGAGTTCGAGGACAGCTTTACACCCACCGTGACCATCGGTGGTGCACCGGTGGCTGGTTTTGTCGCCACACCGGATCAGGACGGCAATGGCCGACTGGTGTGGGGCCGCGAGAATAACGACGGCTCGCTGGACCTGCCGGCCGGTCAGACCCTGGTGCTGACCTATCGCGTGATCGTGACCCAGACCGGCGGGCCCTTCACCAACACGGTGGCTGCAGACTGGACGTCACTGCAAGGCGAGAGTCCCTACCAGCGGACCGGCGACGGCTGCCCGGTGGTGACGGCACCGGATATCTATTGTGTGACCGCGCAGAGCACCAGCGACGAAGCCACCGACAATACTGACTTCACCAAGCTGTACGTCAGCGACAGCTGGACCGGTGATGGCAGTAACGCCACCGACCGGCGCCTGCGCGTGGGCGATACCCTGGTCTACCGCCTGGCCGTAACCCTCAACGAAGGCAGCACCCGTAACGTGCGTTTGCTCGACACCTTGCCGGAGGGCATGGCGTTCGTCGAGCTGGTGCAGGTCAACGGGGTCACCAGCGAACCCTTCGTGCCCAGTGCGCCGTTCAGCCATGACCCGGTCAGTGTCAGTGTTGCCGGGCAGGACATCACCATCACCCTCGGCGATGTGGTCAACGCGGTGGACAATGATCCGGGCAACGATGTGTTCGTGGTGGATTACCGCGCCGAAGTGGTCACCGATATCCTGCCGCACCAGAACAGCCTGGATCTGACCAACCAGGCGCGCATGCTGCACGATGCCTTCAACGGGGAACCCATGCCGCCGTTGCCGGGCAGCGACCAGATCAGTGTCAACCAGCCACTGCTTTCTACACTGGAAAAAACCGAGCGAAACGGTCTGATCAGTCCCTATGATGTGATCAGTCTGGCCTCGGACATCATGCAGTTCCGTCTGCACACGCAGAATGACGGTGATGCACCGGCTTACAGCGTGCAGATCGTGGATGAACTGCCCGCGCAACTGGATGAAACCTCGCTGACGGCGCCGCAGGTCAGTGTCGGCGGTACGCTGCTGGGCGCTGCAGATTACGTCTATACGCCGCCTGCTTCGCGGGGCGATCGCTTCACGGTATTACTGAATGTGCCGGTGATGCCGGGCGACAGTGTGACGGTGGATTACGATATCGGTTTCTATACCGACGTACCGCCGAACCAGCAATGGCACAACAGCGCCACGCTGTACGAGTACTGGTCGCTGCCCGACGCGTCCGGCCAGCGCTATGCCCCGGAAGACGAGGCGCGTTTTACCATGCAGAACCCGGTGACCCTGGCCGGGCTGGACAAAACGCTGGTCACGCCCACCGACAAGATCACTATCGGCGAACAGGTCACCTATCGCATCACCGTGCCCGGTGAGCCGCTCAGCGCGGCACTGGATGACGTTCAGGTGCTGGACGTGCTCGACGACGCGCTGGAATTTGTTTCGGCCACCATTGGAGGCGGGCTGCAACTCATCGACAACGGCAGCAGCGGCCAGCAGGTCGATCTGACCATCAGCCAGATTCCCGCTGGTCAGCAGGCCGAGATCACCCTGGTGGCGCGCGTGCGCAACATCGCCACGGTGCAGGCCGGTGACACCTTTACCAACAGCGCGTCCTATGTGTTCGGCGGCGACACGCTCAGCAGCTTGCCCACCGATCCGCTGACCGTTGCCGAACCGCAGTTGAGTCTGGCGAAAAACGCCATACCGCCCGCCACCCTGAGCGCCGGCGCGGTGATTGGATACAGCCTGCAACTGACGGCGCAGGCCGGACCGGATGCGTCTGACGCCCATGATCTGGTGCTGGTGGACACCCTGGATGCCGGGCTGAGCTATGTGCCGGGCAGTGCCGCCCCCGGCGAGCCGGTGGTCAGCATCGATACAGATACGGGCCGCGAGATCCTGACCTGGACCTTTGCCTCACTCGCCGAAGGGGACAGCCTGACGGTCAGCTATGACACCACGATCCAGGACAGCGTGGCGCCGGGCCAGATCCTCATCAATACCGCAACGTTGCGCTGGACCAGCTTGCCGGGCGACGACACCGGGCAGCGCGACGGCAGCGAAACCCCGCCCTGGAATGATTATGTGGTGACGGCGGACGCTGAAGTTACGGTGGATGACAACACCGGCTTCAGCAAGGTGCGCGTCAGTGATACCTGGAACAGCGCCGATGACACCCTGCGCGTGGGCGATCGCGTGCGTTTTGCGCTGCGGTTGGCGTTGCAGGAAGGCACTTATCCGAATGTGCGGGTCTCTGACCTCCTGCCCACCGGGCTGATTTTTGAAGACGTGGTCAGTGCCGACTTCTTCGGCACACCGGGTAGTGTGAACGCTGAGCTCAGCGGTGCGCAGATCACCTTTGATCTGGGCGATGTCACACGTCCGGCGGGCAGCGACGACACGCTGGAAATCATTTATGAAGCGCGCGTACAGAACGAAAGCGTGCTCAGCCATCAGCCCACGCAGCAGACCCTCAGCAACAGCGCCACGCTGGAATACGGCTTGCCTTCCGGTCCCGCCACGCCGCTGACCGCAGAGGCGACACTGGAAGTGCTGCAACCCCTGCTGGCCATCACCTCGGTCACGGCAGACAACACAGAAATCAGTGCCGGGCAGAGCGTGACGCTGACGGTGGACATTACCAACACCGGCGACGCTCCAGCCTACGATCTTCAGGTGCAGGACCAGTTGCCTGCCGGGCTGCGCGAGCAAGGTGTTAACACCGTGGCGATCAGCCTGCTGAGCGGCAGTACGCTGCCGCTGCAAACGCCCACCTATGATCCGGCCACCGGAACCGTGTTGTGGAATCTGGATGGTGCCGCCGACGCCTGGACGATTCCGGTGGGCGACACCCTGCGGCTGGTGTACGAGGTGACCGGCGATGCAGGTCTGGGGGCGGGTCTGACGCTGGAAAACAGCGTGACGCTGCCGTTCTACTATTCTTTCGATAACGGTGCTGTGCCCAGTGGCGGGCAGGCGGATGAGCGTCAGGAGTACAGCTTCCCGGATGCCTCCAGTGCGACGTTGAGCACGCCTTTGCCCGTGGCGCTGGACAAGGACATTACCCAGGATAGCGCCGCGATTGGAGAACCGTTCGCCTACCGCATTACCGTGCCTGCGCAACCCGCCAGCACAGCCCTGTACGACGTGCGCATTCTGGATGACCTGAGTCTGTCCGAGGCTGATCTGCAGTTTGTATCCGTGAGTCGCGTGGGTGCGGGAAGCTGGACCCCGATCAATGTGGGCAGCGGCGCCCAGCTGGACATTGTCGGTGATGGCGACAGCATCACGATTCCCGCTGGCGAGCAGATCACCGTGGAGATTGTGGTGGCATTGCGGGACAGCGCTACCAATGTGGCCGGGCTGGTGTTCCACAATCGCGCCGGTTATCGCTACAACGCGCTGCAAGGTGATGACAGCACTACGGCAGACGGCGGTGAGGGCGTATCGCCGGAAATGACCATTGTTGAGCCGGACACGCTGGTGCTGAACAAGACCGGCCCGGACAACCTTTATCCCGGTCAGCAGGGCAGCTTTGTGCTGACGCTGGAAAACACCAGCGCGGCCACGGCCTGGGATATCACCCTCATTGATCTGCTGCCGGATCTGGCGCAGGGCGGCTTGTGCGAGCAAACGCCGCAAGTGGTGGCGGTCGAGGTCGCGGGCACCGTGCTCGCGGACGGCACGGATTATCAGGTCAGCTATACCGATTGCCAGTTGACCGTAAACGCACTGACCCCGGACGCAGCCCTGGCGCCGGGTCAGGTGATGACGCTCACCTACCATGCCTGGCTGGATAACGACACGGCCGGCGACCAGACACTGACCAATGTTGCCGGGGCGACACGCTGGTACAGCCAGCCCGCCAGCGCGGACGAACGTCGCGTGTACGAACGCGAAGTGACCGACGGCAGTGTCGGCGTGGCGGACCACGAGGACGCCCACAGCCTGGTCAGCGAAGGCGCTGAACTGCAGATCGAGAAGCGGGTGGTCAACGTCACCAGCGGACAGGACCCGGGCACCCAGGCGCGCCCCGGCGACACGCTGCGTTATGACATCGTGGTGACCAACGTCAGTGCCGTACCGGTGTCGAGCTTCGATATTCTGGATGACCTCGGCGCGCTCAATGCGGACCCGGTCTTTGTCAGTGGCAGTCTGAACCGCGTCAGTCCGCTGCCGGATGGCGCCAGTGATCTCAGTGAGGTCAACGGGGGCACCTTCGGTAGCGGTTTGCTGGATATTCGCGACCTGGTGCTCGCGGCGCAGGGCGAGACGGGCGACAGTGTGACGGTCAGTGTGGAAGTACAACTGGCCCCGGTGATTGCCAACGGCACAGAAGTATTGAACCAGGCCGCTGTAAGCAGTTTCGGTGTGCCGCTGGGGCTCAGTGACGACCCGAATGTGTCCGGCGAGCAGCAGCCCACGGTGACGCTGATCAGCGCGGCACCGCAATGGCGGGTGGAAAAGGTATCCACCTACCTCGACGACGATCCTGACGTGCTGATGGCCGGCGAGACGCTGCGCTATACCCTGACGGTGGAAAATATCGGCAGCGAGCATGCGCACTCGGTGCGGCTGCGTGATCCATTGCCAGCCTTCACCAGCTATGTGGCAGGCAGTACCACCCTCAATGGCCAGAGTGTGGCCGATGTCGGCGGGGTCTCGCCGTTGCAGAACGGCATGCTCATCCATGCACCCGGCAACCCCGTGCCCGGCGTCATGGAGGCCGGTACCGCCGACAATCTCGCCGTCATCACCTTCGTGGTGCGGGTGAATGACGACACCCTGGACGGCACCGTGATCAGCAACCAGGGCTTTGTCACCGGTGAAGGCGAGGGCAGCGGTCCGTTCGAGGAAGCGCCCTCGGACGATCCGGGGACTTCTGCGCCCAACGATCCGACGCGCGATATCGTTGGCAACCTGCCGTTCCTGACGGCGATCAAGACGGTGGCGATCGAAGAAGATTTCGGTACTCCCGGTGTGGTCGATCCGGGTGACGTGCTGCGTTACACCATTGTGGTCATCAACAGTGGTGCGCAACCGGCCACCGATCTGCGCTTTATCGACGGCATTCCGGAGCACACGACCTATGTGACAGGCAGCAGCACCCTGAACGGGGCGTCGGTGGCCGATATCGGTGGCACGTCGCCCTGGGTGAGCGGGTCGCCAATTCAGGGCGATGGCGCGCCGCCTGCGACCTTGCCCGGGCAGGAAACCGCGGTCATCACTTTTGCCGTGCGTGTGGATGACGGTACGGCCGAAGGCACCGTGATCAGCAACCAGGGCCAGGTGACCAGCGCGGAGCTGCCGACGGAACTGACTGATGCCGACGGCGACCGCAGCAACGGATATCAGCCTACAGAAGTGGTGGTGGGTTCCGGCCAGCAACTGCTGATGACCAAGAGCGTGCAGGTGGTCGGTGGCGGTGCGGTGGAAGCAGGCCAGGAGCTGGAATACACCGTCACGGTACGCAACACCGGGCTGCAGCCCATCGATCAACTGGTGATCACCGATGACCTGAACGCCTTGCTGGGTCTGGCCGATTACGTGGCCGGTTCGGCGACCCTGAACGGCAGCAGCGCGGGTGTCGATGTCACGGGCAACGTCATCACCATTGATTATGGCGCGACCTTTGGAGAGTTGGCACCGAATGCGGTGGCCACCTTGCGCTTCCGCGTGCGCGTCGCCGACGACGCCGCTATCGGTGAGCGCATCACCAATACCGCTGAAGCGACATGGAATACGCCGAGCCAGCAAACCGAAGCATCGGTGTCGGTGGACGTGGGTGGCATTCCCGGCACCGCGACGCTGAACGGTAACGTCTGGCACGACGTCAATTTTGACCGCGTGCACGACAGTGGTGAAATGCTGTTGGCCGACTGGGTGGTGGAAGTGTACCGCGCCGGCAACCGGATCGGTGCTACCAGCACGGACAACAGCGGCGCCTATCGCCTGGCCGGGCTTGCACCGGGTGTCACCGAGGCAGACCGCTATGAATTGCGTTTCCGCGCGCCGGGTGCCGGGCCGGACACCGCCATGCTGGGGCTGGCCGATTCGCCCTTCAGCAACAGCTTGCAACGCATCAGCGAGATCGAGGCGGGTTCAGGCAGCAATATTCAGG
Organism: Alcanivorax sp.; assembly: GCA_013823245.1. GTDB lineage: Bacteria > Pseudomonadota > Gammaproteobacteria > Pseudomonadales > Alcanivoracaceae > Isoalcanivorax. The sequence goes on along the minus strand of PNLU01000027.1, from coordinate 15,412 downwards.
CGCTGAACCTGCCGATTCATCCGAACGGCGTGATCTACGATGCCATTACCCGGCAACCGGTCCCGGGCACCACACTGACCCTGCTCAACAGTGCGGGCATGGCCGTGCCCGACAGCTGCCTGGATGATCCGGCACAGCAGGGCCAGGTCACCACGCGCAACGGTTTCTACAAGTTTGATCTCAACTTCAGTCAGCCGGGCTGTGCGGCCGGCGATTACGTGATCGAAGTAACACCGCCCGGGGGCGATGAGTATGTCGCCGGGGTGTCGCAGATCATCACGCCGCTGACCACCGTCGATACCGCCGCCTATGAGGTATCGCTGTGCAGTGACGACGCCGTACCGGCCACCAGTGCCTGTGAAGTTCAGGCGTCTGCGCTGCAGCCACCGCAATCGGTGGCCGCCAACAGTCCGCTGACCGGCTACCACCTGCACCTGACGTTCAGCGCGGGCGCCATCCCCGAACACAGCCAGATTTTCAACAACCATATTCCGGTGGACCCGGTGATGGACGATGCGGTCAGCATCAGCAAGGTGGCGTCGATTGTGAACGTCAGCCGTGGCCAGTTCGTGCCTTATGTAATCCGTATTCGCAACAGCTTCGGCACCGACCTCAACAACGTGGCCATTCTCGACACCTTCCCGGCGGGCTTCCGCTATGTGGCCGATTCCGCTCGCCTGAACGGCGAGCCGGTGGCGCCGGTGCAGAACGGTCGGCAACTGCTGTGGAGTGATCTGGATCTGGCCGCCGATGCGGAACACACCCTGACCATGCTGTTTATTGTCGGTTCCGGTGTCAGCGAAGGCGAATACACCAACCGGGCCCAGGTTTTGCAACAACTGATGCCGCGCTCGCTGCCGGAGGGTTTCAATGCCGTTTCCGGTGAAGCGACGGCGACGGTGCGCGTGGTGCCGGACCCTGACTTCGATTGCACCGACGTGATTGGCCGCGTTTTCGATGACGCCAACCTGAACGGCTATCAGGACGAAGGTGAGGCGGGGCTGGCCGGTGTACGCCTGGTGACCGCCCGTGGCCTGCATGTCACCACCGACAGCCATGGTCGTTTCCATATCACCTGCGCCGCCGTGCCGAATGAGAATCGCGGCAGCAACTTCATCCTGAAAGTGGACGATCGCACGCTGCCCAGCGGCTATCGCCTGACCACCGAGAATCCGCTGGTGCAGCGCGCGACCCGCGGCAAGATGATCCGCTTCAACTTCGGTGCCGCGCTGCATCGCGTGGTTGGTCTGGACCTGGCCAATGATGTCTTCGAACCCGACTCCACGACGCTGCGCCCGCAGTGGCAATCGCGTCTGCCGCTGCTGATGCGGGAGCTGGAAGCCGGACCTTCGGTATTGCGTCTGGCCTACATGGCGGAAACTGAAAACCGCCGTCTGGTCGAGCGTCGATTGCGGGCCATCAAGCGTCTTGTGGGTGACGAATGGGCTGAACGGGAGAACCCCTACGAACTGACCATTGAAACAGAAGTGTTCTGGCGCACCGGTGCGCCCCCGGCGAGGAGCAGACGGCAATGATGAAGGGACAGACGCACGCTATCGTGCTGGCCCTGACGCTGTCGTTCGCGGGGCAGGCCATCGGGCAGGCTGGCATGCAGGACAGCACGAATGAGCAGGCGCTGGATAATCCATGGTTGCGGGACACCATGCCGCTGGGGGAAGCGACGGAGCGTGAGTTGCCGCTTTACCAGCCCAAGCAGCTGTGGATGCAGGACGACAGCATCTACCGCGAACGGCTTGGCGATCGGATCGAGACACAGCAGATCGAGGAAGAAGTCACACGCACCGTGCGCTTGCAGGGGCTGGTGCCGCCGATCCGTTATCAGTCCGGCGTGGCCGAGATTCCCGCCGAGTATGTGACACTGCTGCGCGACGTGCTGGAACAGATGCGCGGCAAGCGCAATGTGCGCCTGCATTTTGTGGGGCACTCGGACAATATCCCGCTGTTCGGTCAGTTGCGTGATCGCTTCCAGGACAACACCGGACTGTCCCGCGAGCGCGCAGGGGCCGCGGCGGAATACTTCCAGGTGGCCCTGGGGCTGCCGCCGGAATCAATTTCCTATGAAGGCCTGGGTGAAGGCCAGCCGTTGGCCAGCAATGCCACCGAGGCGGGCCGGGCGCAGAACCGCCGCGTGGAAGTCGAGGTCTGGTACGACGAAGTGGATGAGGTCACGGTAGAACGCGAAGTCGTGATCAGCGAACAGCTCAACCGTTTGAAGATCTGCCGTGCAGAAACCGTGTGTCGCCTGACCTATCAGGAAGGTCACGCCCGGCGTGCGCGGGTTCGTAATCTGGTGCCGCCGCTGCATGTGAGCGAAGACACAATCGAGATTCCGGCCTCGTTCCGCCACCACATTGCCCAGGCGCTGCAGAATCTGGAAGACAAGCCCAACGTGGTCGTGCGTCTGGTGGGGTATACCGATGACGCGCCACTGACCGGGCGTGACGCGCGCATCTACGGCGATCACCTGAGCCTGTCCCGCGCACGGGCCCGGCGCGTCATGCTGGCCTTGCAGGACAGCCTGGCGTTGCCGTCGTCGATGCTGGAAAGCGACGGGCGAGGCCTGAGCAATCCCGTGGCGTCCAATGACGACGCTGCCGGGCGCGCGTTGAACCGGCGGATCGAAGTGGAATTCTGGTATGACGATCTGTTGCAGGCGTTGCCGGATGAACCGCAGATCTGCCCGGAAGACGCCGGCGCCGAAACGGTCACACGGGTGTATGCGCCGCCGTCCGGGCCGATAGCGCCAATCCGTTACGACAATGCGCAGCCGCAGATCAATGATGAGTGGGTCCAGCGGCTCGGGCAGATCCTGGATGAAGTGAGTGACAGGACCAATGTGCGCCTGCGCTTTATTGGCTACACCGACAATCGTCGTCTGGATCGTCGTGTGGCCATGGTCTACGAGGATGACATTGGCCTGTCCACCGCCCGGGCACGGATTGTCCGCGACCAGGTCAGCGAGCGCCTGGGGCTGGACGCCGGGCGTGCCGAACACGAAGGCCGTGGCTATGTGCAGAGCGATGACGTGGTCAACACCGGATTCGTCGAATCGGACGTGTCGCGGGTGGTGGTGCAGGTGGTCTACGACGAACTGGCTGTGCTGGATGACTACGAAGGGGTGGATATCCAGCGCATGACCCGTGAAGTGGATATTGCCAATCCCTACGCGCTCAACCTGATGCGCATTACCGTGGATGGCAAGCCCATCGATGACCCCAACAAGCGCTCTGCGGATGTGCAGCGCTGTACCGATGTGGCTTTCGAGCAGGCGGATATCCGCTTCCGGTTCGACAATCTGGAGCTGAAGCCGCGCCTGAACGTGACGGCCTGGCCCAACACCATCCGCTATCAGCGTGACCCGGACAGCGATGCCCTGGATCACCTGGTGCAGTTTCGCCTGTACACCAACTACGCGGCCTTTATCGATCGCGCCGAAGTGCGCCTGTTCGAGGACGGCCAGTCATTGCGCGATACGCCCTTGGCGGTCATACCGCTGGACGCGGGCCAGGGCGAATGGGAAGCCGATTTTGCCGAGCACCGCGCCCCCGGTCGCGCCCTGCAGTACCGGGTGCGGGTCTATGATCGCCAGGGCCGTTTCGATGAAACCGGTACCCAGACCCTGTGGGTGGTGGATGAGGTCGAGGATATCGAGGATGAAGGCCGCGAGCTGCTGGTGGGTTATGGCCACAACCGGCTGATGGTGTCCAACATTCCGCTGTCTGGCGGCACCATCCGGGTTCAGGGGCGCCAGGTGCCGGATCAGCGCCAGGTGTTTGTCGCCGGTCGACCGGTGCCCTTGTCGGAAGAGGGCGAGTTCGTGGCCGAGGAATTCCTCCCCGCCGGGCAACATACGGTGGAAGTGGCGGTGATCGACCACGAGGGCAACGGCGAACTCTACCTGCGCGATCTGGCCCTGAACCAGAGCGACTGGTTCTATGTGGCCATTGCCGATCTGACCGCCTCCCTGAGCGACACGCGCGGCCCGGCGCGACTGGTGACTCAGGATGAGCGCTATGACAACGACTTCAATATGGACGGGCGACTGGCCTATTTTGTGCGTGGCAAGTTCGGTGACGGCTGGCAGCTCACCAGCAGTGCGGACACGCTTGAAGGCCCGGTGGAAGACCTGTTCAGCAATTTCCTGCGCAAGTCTCCGGATGCCATGTTCCGGCGTATCGATCCGGACTACCACTTCCCGACCTACGGTGACGACAGCACGGTGGAAGACGCCGCGCCGACACTCGGCAAGTTCTACCTGAAGTTGCAGAAGCACAATAACTACGGCCTGTGGGGGAATTTCCGCGCCAGTTATCTGGACAACTCTCTCGCGCATATCGATCGCGCCCTGTACGGCGGTAACGTCCACTGGCAATCCGACGAGGTCACCCGCTTTGGCGAGCAGCGCATCATGGTGGATGGCTTTGTCGCTGATCCGGGCACGGTCGCCGGGCGGGACGAGTTCCGGGGCACCGGGGGCTCGCTCTATTACCTGCGCCAGATGGATATTCTGGAAGGCTCCGAGCGGGTGCGTATCGAAGTGCGCGACCGGGTGTCCGGTATGGTACTGGCGGTGAAGAACCTGCTGCCGGTGCAGGACTACGACATCGATTACCTGCAGGGGCGCATCATGCTGTCCGAGCCCCTGTCACCGAGCATGGCGGACCAGCTGCTGGTGAACGCCGACACCGGCGGGGGCAATGAGGTGTATCTGGTGGCGCGCTATGAATACAGCGCTACCTTTGACCGGATCAGCAATCTGTCCCAGGGCGGGCGCCTGCACTACTGGATGGGCGATCATCTGAAACTCGGCCTGACCGGCAGCAACAGCCAGGGCGAGGGCACCAGTGATCTGGGCGCGGTGGACGTGACCCTGCGCCACAGCAGCCAGACCTGGCTGCGCACCGAGTTTGCCCGCAGCCGTGGTACCGACGGCTCCACCTTCCTGTCCCGCGACGGCGGCTTCAACTTCGACGGGGTGAGCAACGGCGCCTTGCCGGGCCAGGAAGACGATATCCGCGCCAGCGCTTCGCGCATCGATGCCCGGTTGGGCTTCCGTGATGTGCGCGAGAGCGCGCCGGACGGCTATCTCACGGCCTACCAGCAGACGGTGGACGCGGGCTATTCGTCACCGGGGATCATCACCGACCGGGACGTGACCCAGCAGGGCGGCAGCATGAACGTGCGTGTCACCGAGGCCACCGACGTGACCGTGCAACTGGACAGCAGTCGCCAGCGCCAGGGCCTGCAAACCGAGGCGGGTGAGGTCAATGTGGGGCACCAGCTCAACGAACACTGGCGCGTCAGCAGCGGCGTGCGGCAGGAACGTCGCCGCGATGACTCGGTGGCGGTGCCGCTGACCCAGGTCGAAGGGGACCGCACCGATGTCATCCTGCGCGGCGACTATGATTCCCGTCGCCGCTGGTCTGCCTATGGCTACGCCCAGGGCACCACGGCCAGCAGCGGCAACCAGGAAGACAACGGCCGTATCGGTGCCGGCGGCGCCTGGCGTTTCAGCGACCGGCTGCGCAGCGATGGCGAGCTCTCCGGCGGCGACATGGGCGTGGGGGCCCGGTTGGGAACAGACTTCCTGATGTCCGACCGCAGCAATCTGTATCTGGGCTATGCACTGGAAAACGAGCGCGATACCCGGGGCGTGCGCACCCAGCGCGGTAACCTGGTGTCCGGCATGCGCACGCGCTACTCCGACACCACCAGCATTTATGTGGAAGAGCGTTACACCCACGGTGATGTGCCCACCGGTCTGATCCACGCCACGGGCATCGATATCGCGCCCAACGACCGCTGGCACTACGGCGCCAGCCTGGACTTCGGCACCCTGCGGGACCGGCAGACCGGCGCCGAGCACGAACGTCAGGCGGTGGCGGGCCGGGTAGGCTATGTTCAGGACACGGTGCGGATTGCCAGCGCGCTGGAGTATCGCCATGACCGCATCCAGGCCTCGGACCTGCAGCGCTCCACCCGCGATACCTGGCTGACGAAGAACAGCCTGCGCTACCAGTTCACGCCGGACTGGCGTCTGATCGGCAAGCTCAACTATGCCGACAGCCGCAGCTCACTGGGTTCCTTCTATGACGGGCGCTTTGTCGAGGCGGTGCTGGGCTATGGTTTCCGCCCGGTGCTGCATGATCGCCTCAACGTGCTGGCCAAGTACACCTGGTTCTATAACCTGCCCAGTGCCGACCAGGTGACGATCAGCAACAGCGCGGCAGAGTTCATCCAGAAGAGCCATGTGTTCTCGGTGGACACCCTGTACGACCTGACCCGGCGCTGGAGCGTGGGCGGCAAGTACGCCTACCGGTTGTCGCAACTGAGCATGGACCGGGAGAACCCGGAGTTCTTCGACAGCCGGGCCAGCCTCTACATCCTGCGGGCCGACTGGCGCGTGATCCGCCAGTGGGAGACCACAGTGGAAGCCCGCCTGCTGGATCTGCCGGATGCCCGCGATCAGCGCAGCGGCGCCCTGGCGGCCCTGTACCGGCACGTCAACGACAACGTGAAGTTCGGCGTCGGCTACAACTTCAGCGACTTCTCCGACGACCTGACGGACCTCAGCTATGACCACCAGGGCGTGTTCATCAACCTGGTCGGCAAGATGTAACCGGCCCGGGACCGGGTAGCGCATGTGGCGGGCGGGGCGACCCTTCGCTATAATCGCGACCCTTCCTGGCCCTCTACTGCGAGCTGCAGAGAGGCCTGAAACAAATTTTTCTTTTAAAAGAGGAAGTTATGCAGGTTTCTGTAGAAACAACTTCAGGTCTGGAGCGCCGCCTGACCGTAGGCGTACCGGCGGAGAAACTGGACAGCGCAGTCAAGGCCCGTCTGGCTGATGCCCAGAAGAACCTGCGAATCAACGGCTTCCGCCCCGGCAAGGTGCCGATGCTTGAAGTGAAGCGCCGCTTTGGCCGCGCCGTGCGCGACGAGGTGCTGGGCGAAGTGATGCGCGAGAGCTTTATCGAAGCCGTGGGCAAGGAAAACATTGAACCGGCGGGCATGCCGGATTTCCAGCCGACGGTGAACGAGCCGGGCAAGGACCTGGAGTTCGTGGCCACCTTCGAGGTGTATCCCGAGATCGAACTGGCGGCGTTTGACGCCGTTGAAGTGGAGAAACCCGCCACCGAGATTACCGACGCCGACGTCGACAAGATGATCGAGCAACTGCGTGAGCAGCGCGCCACCTTTGAAGTGGCCGAGCGCGCTGCTGCCAGCGGTGACCGCGTCAATATCAACTACGCCGGTACCGTGGACGGCGAAGCCTTTGAAGGCGGCTCCGCCGACGGTCAGCAACTGGTGCTGGGTTCCGGGCAGATGATTCCGGGCTTCGAGGACGGCATCGTCGGTTTGTCTGCCGGCGAGCAGAAGACCATTGATGTGACCTTCCCCGAGGACTACCAGGCCGAAGAACTGAAAGGCAAGGCCGCCCAGTTCGCGATCACCGTGAACAAGGTCGAAGCGAAGCAACTGCCCGAGATCGACGACGACTTCATGGCGCTGTTTGGCGTCAAGGAAGGCGGCATGGACGCGTTCCGTACCGAAGTACGCAAGAACATGGAGCGCGAACTGAAGAATGCGCTGCGCAACAAGGTCAAGGAGCAGGTCATGAGTGGCCTGGTCGACGCGCACACCTTCGACGTGCCCGGTGCGCTGGTCCGTGGCGAGATCCAGCGCATGCGCCAGCAGATGGTGCAGCAGTTCGGTGGCGGCCAGCAGTTCGATGCCAGCATGCTGCCGGAAGAACTGTTCCGCGAGCAGGCCGAGCGCAGCGTGCGTCTGGGTCTGATCGTGCGTCAGATTCTGGAGAAGCACGAACTGAAGGCAGACGCCGACAAGGTGCGTGCCCAGGTGGAAGAGATTGCGTCTCAGTATGAGCAGCCTGAAGAGGTGGTGAACTGGGTGTACAGCAACCCGCAGCAGCTCCAGCAGATCGAAGGCGCCGTGCTCGAAGAGCAGGTGGTCGAACTGGTGCTGGGGCAGGCCAAGGTGTCCGAGAAGGCGATGTCCTACGAGGAAGCGGTGGCCCGTCAGCAGTAACAGGCGGCGAGTTCCCACACACAAAACGGGGCCTTTTGGCCCCGTTTTGCGTTAATTATCGCCAGTTTGTGCAAGATTTGCGCAACCCGGCAGTGATTCACGTGGGCTTTATGGACCTGCGCGCCCGGCGCGGCATAAGATGCAGTAAACACCGGTTAACGCAGGAACAGTGCATGACACACAACAACGGTATTCCCGCACCGACAGGCCCCTCCGCGCTGGGTCTGGTGCCCATGGTGATCGAGCAGACGGCCCGTGGTGAGCGTTCCTTCGACATCTATTCACGCTTGCTCAAGGAGCGCGTGATCTTCCTGGTGGGTCAGGTCGAGGACCAGATGGCCAACCTGATCGTGGCCCAGATGCTGTTTCTGGAATCCGAAAACCCGGACAAGGATATACACCTGTATATCAATAGTCCGGGTGGGTCCGTCACGGCGGGCATGTCCATCTATGACACCATGCAGTTCATCAAACCGGCGGTTTCGACCATGTGTATCGGCCAGGCGGCGAGCATGGGGTCGTTCCTGCTGGCCGCCGGGGAGAAGGGCAAGCGCTTCGCGCTGCCCAACTCGCGCATCATGATCCACCAGCCGCTGGGTGGCTTCCAGGGCCAGGCGTCCGATATCGAGATCCACGCCCGCGAGATACTGAAGATCAAGGGGCAGCTGAACGAGCTGCTGGCCCACCACACCGGACAGCCGCTGGAGCAGATCGAGCGTGATACTGACCGGGACAACTTCATGGACGCCGAGCGCGCCAGGGAGTATGGGCTTATAGATCAGGTACTTACCCGGCGCAGCGTTTAAACGCCGTGGCGCAGGCGGCCACAGGCTTGAAAAAGCCCCGTGTTGCCTGCATCTTGAAGAGAAATGAAGTGTAGAGGCGATCCCGATGACCGATCACACTGGCGGAAAGAACGACGACGGCAAGCTGCTGTACTGCTCGTTCTGTGGCAAGAGCCAGCACGAGGTTCGCAAACTCATCGCCGGTCCTTCGGTGTTTATCTGCGATGAATGTGTGGACCTCTGCAACGACATTATTCGTGAAGAGGTCAGTGAGGACGCGGCGGAAGACGAGTCGCGGCGCCTGCCCAAACCCCACGAGATCAAGGCTACCCTGGACGACTTCGTTATCGGTCAGGAACGGGCCAAGAAGGTGCTGTCTGTTGCCGTGTACAACCACTACAAGCGGTTGCGCGGCGGCGCGGATACCAGCGCCCGGGGCAAGAAAGGCGATGAGATCGAACTGGGCAAGAGCAACATCCTGCTGATCGGGCCGACGGGTAGCGGCAAGACGCTGCTGGCCGAGACCCTGGCACGGCTGCTCAATGTGCCGTTCACGATTGCAGACGCCACCACCCTGACCGAAGCCGGTTACGTGGGTGAGGACGTCGAGAACATCATCCAGAAGCTGCTGCAGAAGTGCGACTATGATGTCGAGCGCGCGCAGATGGGCATCGTGTATATCGACGAGATCGACAAGATCTCGCGCAAGTCCGATAACCCGTCCATCACCCGTGATGTATCGGGTGAAGGCGTGCAGCAGGCGCTGCTGAAGCTGATCGAGGGCACGGTGGCCTCGGTGCCACCCCAGGGCGGACGCAAGCACCCGCAGCAGGAATTCCTGCAGGTGGATACCTCCAATATCCTGTTCATCTGCGGCGGTGCCTTTGCGGGTCTGGAAAAAATTATCCGCGACCGGTCCGAGAAAGGCGGCATCGGTTTTGGCGCCGAGGTGCGCAGCAAGGACAAGACCGTCAATGTCGGCCAGACCTTGCTGGACGTCGAGCCGGAAGATCTGATCAAGTTTGGCCTGATTCCCGAATTCATCGGGCGTCTGCCGGTGATTGCGACCCTGGAAGAATTGTCCGAGGAAGCCTTGATCCAGATTCTGACCGAGCCGCGCAATGCGCTGACCAAGCAGTATGGGCGCCTGTTCGACATGGAAGGCGTCGAGCTCGATTTCCGCGAAGACGCCTTGCGCGCGGTGGCCCACAAGGCCATGGAACGCAAGACGGGTGCCCGCGGATTGCGCTCCATCCTCGAGAATGTGCTGCTCGATACCATGTATCAGGTGCCTTCGCAGGATGGCGTGGCCAAGGTCGTGATTGACGCCGCCACCATCACGGGCGAGTCGGAGCCGCTGCTGATCTACGAGCGCAGCGAGCAACCCTCCAAAGCAGCCCCGGAGTGATCCGGGGCTTCTGATATCGAGGCCTGATGTGCTGAAAGATATTCCCCTGTTACCGCTGCGAGACGTGGTGGTTTATCCGCATATGGTGATCCCGCTGTTTGTCGGGCGCGCCAAATCCATTCGCGCACTGGAAGTGGCCATGGCGGGCGACAAGCAGGTGTTGCTGGTGGCACAGCGCAACGCCTCCGATGACGACCCTGGCGCCGAGGCGCTGCATCGGGTCGGCACCGTGTCGAGTATCCTGCAGATGCTGCGCCTGCCAGACGGCACCGTGAAAGTGCTCGTTGAAGGCAGTGAGCGTGCCCACGTGGTGCGTGTGGATTTCAACGAAGAATGTGCGGTGGCCGATGCCCGCGAACTCGGCGAACGTCTGCCACCGGAGAACGAAGCCGAAGCGTTGACCAAAACGCTGATGGAGCAGTTCGAGCATTACGTGCGCATGTCCAAGAAAGTGGCACCGGAGATCGTCAGTTCGGTGTCTTCCATCGATGAACTCAGCCGCCTGGCCGATACCATTGCTGCCCACCTGCAACTGAAGCTGGAAGAAAAGCAGGAAGTGCTGGAAATGGCCGACACCCGTGAGCGGGTGGAGCACCTGATTGCGCTGATGGAATCCGAGATCGATATCTTCAATGTCGAGAAGCGGATTCGCGGCCGGGTCAAGAAGCAGATGGAACGCAGCCAGCGCGAGTACTACCTGAATGAGCAGATGAAGGCCATTCAGAAAGAACTCGGCGATATGGACGAGGGCGGCAACGAAATCGAGGAGCTGGAACGTCGTATTGGCGCCGCCGGCATGCCGAAAGACGCCCGTGAAAAAGCCCAGAGCGAACTGACCAAGCTGAAGATGATGTCGCCCATGTCGGCGGAAGCCACGGTGGTGCGCAGCTACCTGGACTGGATGGTCAGCATTCCCTGGAAAAAACGCAGCAAGGTGCGTCATGATCTGCGCGCAGCGCAGGAGATCCTCGACCAGGACCACTACGGCCTGGAAGAGGTCAAGGACCGTATCCTGGAATTCCTGGCGGTGCAGAGCCGCGTCGGCAAGGTCAAGGGGCCGGTGCTGTGCCTGGTCGGGCCGCCGGGCGTGGGCAAGACCTCACTTGGGCAGTCCATCGCCAAGGCCACCAATCGCAAGTTTGTGCGCATGGCCCTGGGTGGTGTGCGCGATGAAGCTGAAATCCGGGGTCACCGCCGCACCTATATCGGTTCACTCCCGGGCAAGGTGATGCAGAAGCTGTCCAAGGTCGGCGTGCGCAACCCGTTGTTCCTGCTTGATGAAGTGGACAAGATGGGTATGGATATGCGCGGCGACCCGTCGTCTGCCTTGCTGGAAGTGCTGGATCCGGAACAGAACAATTCGTTCAACGATCACTATCTGGAGGTCGATTACGACCTGTCGGAGACGTTGTTCGTCTGCACCTCAAACTCCATGAACATTCCGGCGCCGTTGCTGGACCGCATGGAAGTGATTCGCATCCCCGGCTACACCGAGGATGAAAAGGTCAACATCGCGCGCCAGTACCTGGTGCCCAAGCAGTGCGAGGCCAACGGCCTGAAGAAGGACGAACTGCGTTTCGACGACGATTCCTTGCGCCATATCATTCGCCATTACACCCGGGAAGCCGGTGTGCGTGGCCTGGAGCGGGAGATCAGCAAGGTCTGCCGCAAGGTGGTCAAGGAGCACCTGCTGGCCGACAGCGTGGAGCCGGTGTCGATCCAGGGTGAGGGCATCGAGCAGTACCTCGGTGTGCGCAAATACAGCTTCGGCCGTGCCGAAGAACAGGATCAGATCGGTCAGGTCACCGGACTGGCATGGACTTCCGTGGGCGGTGAGCTGCTGACCATTGAAGGCGTCTCGACCCCGGGCAAGGGGCTGGTGACCATGACCGGCTCACTGGGCGATGTGATGCAGGAATCGATTCGCGCGGCCTATACCGTGGTCAAGAGCCGGGCTCGCACCCTGGGTATTCGCCGTCGGCAACTGGAACGGAACGATTTCCATATTCACGTGCCTGAAGGAGCAACACCCAAGGATGGTCCCAGCGCAGGGGTGGCCATGTGTACCTCGCTGGTCTCGGTGCTGACGGGTATTCCGGTCAAGGCCGAGGTGGCGATGACCGGTGAGATCACCCTGCGTGGACAGGTGCTGCCTATCGGTGGCCTGAAGGAAAAACTGCTCGCTGCCCACCGGGGTGGTATCCGTACGGTACTGATTCCACAGGAAAACGAGCGTGATCTGAAGGAAATTCCGGACAATATCAAGTCGTCGCTGGAAATCCGTCCGGTCAAATGGATAGACCAGGTTCTCGAGGTGGCGTTGCAGCATATGCCCACGCCACTGAGTGAAGCTGAGGTGGAGGAGGACATCGCCGCCTCGGAAGATGGGAAGAAAGGTGACGCTGACCGGGTCAGCACCCATTGACAAGTGCAGTTTTTTGCTGATTTTGATCAGCAAATGTAAATGCTCGGACTCTCTGGAAGCCCCTTCCTTGACGGGTTTCAGGCCCGTTGGTATAAAGTCGGCTTCCACATCAGGGACGTGACGAGCGCTCCAGTGAAGAACGGGAAATCATAAAAGGGGATTTTCGTGAACAAATCAGAACTGATCGATGCAATCGCAGCTGCAGCAGACATTTCCAAAGCTGATGCTGGTCGCGCGCTGGACGCTACCGTAGACGCCATCACCAAGGCGCTCAAGGGTGGTGATTCGGTGTCGCTGGTAGGCTTTGGCACCTTTGCGGTGAAAAAGCGCGCCGAACGCGAAGGTCGCAACCCGCAAACGGGCCAGACCATCAAGATCGCGGCGGCCAACGTGCCGGGCTTCAAGGCCGGCAAGGCCCTCAAGGACGCGGTGAACTGAGTCGTGTACCGGAGCGGTAGTTCAGTTGGTTAGAATACCGGCCTGTCACGCCGGGGGTCGCGGGTTCGAGTCCCGTCCGCTCCGCCAACAGAAAAGCGTATCCTTGACGGGGTGCGCTTTTTTGTTTGAGGCTAATTCGGAGAATAGATAATGCAGGGGTTCAGGCGATTCTTGCGCGGCCCGGCAGGCAAGGTCCTGCTGGCAGCGATTATCCTGCCGTTCGTGGTGTCGGCCTTTTATGGCTACTTCACCGGTGGGGGGAGCGGCGACGTGGTCGCCAAGGTAGAGGGTAATTCCATCACGCGTACCGCGGTCAACAACCGCGTTCAGCAGGTGCGTCAGAACGTACGTGCCCAGGCGCCGGATATCGATCCCGACATGCTCGACAACTTCGTCAATGCCAGCATGGTGTTGCAGGGCATGATTAACGAAGTGCTGATGATTACGGCTGCCAAGGATGCCGGGCTGCGTGTATCGGAAGAGCAGGCCGCCCGCGAAATCACCCGCACGCCTGACTTCCAGGACCCGCAGACCGGACGTTTCTCGCAGCAGGTGTTCGAGCGCACCGTGCGCAGCATCGGACAGTCCCCGCGCGGCTACATCGGTGCACTGCGCGAGCAGATGGTGCTGGACCAGTTCCGCAGCGGCGTCGAGGACACCGAATTTGCCTTGCCCTATGAACTGGCCGAGATGCGTCGCCTGGGCGAACAGCGCCGCGATGTCCGTTATATTCGTGTCAGCGCCGATGCCCTGCGCAGCGAGTTTGAAATCAGCGAAGAGCAGATCACTGCCTTCTACGAGAACAATGCCGACGAGTTTGTGCGCCCGCCGCATTACCAGGTCGAGTACATCCTGCTGGATCGCAGCGACTTCATGGAAGGCATCAGCTTTACCGAAGAAGAGATTCGCGAGGAGTACAACGTCCGTCGCGAGATGATCGAACGGGCTGCGTCTGGCGCCGAGCGTCGTCGCGTGTCGCACATCCTGCTTACCGGCAGTGATGCTGCGGCTCGTGCCGAGACCCTGCGGGAGCAACTGGCCGACGGTGCCGACTTCGCCGCACTGGCTGGCGAGGCATCTGCCGATGCCGCCACCGCCTCCGCAGGCGGCGATCTGGGCACCATCGGTCGTGGTGATCTGCCCGAGGAGATGGAAGCCGCGGCCTTTGAACTGGCTGAGGGCGAAGTCTCCGCCCCGGTAGAGAGCGACGCAGGCATCCACCTGATCAAGGTGACGCGCATCCAGCGTCGAGAGCTGCCTGCTTTCGCTGATATGCGCGACAACATCGAGCAGGACATGAAGTCGGCCCAGGCCGAAGCCGAGCTTGGTGACCGGGTCATGCGCCTGGAAGAACTCGCGTTCGAGCACCCGGACCTGCAAGTGCCTGCGGAAACGCTGGAACTGTCCTTGCGCCGCACCGGCTTCTTCCCGCTGGATAACCCCGAGGGCATTGCTCGCGAACAGGCGGTCCGCGCTGAACTGAATAACCCGGCGGTGCGCGAGCGCGGCCAGAACAGTCGCCTGATCGAACTGAGCCCGACGCGCTTCGCGGTGGTGCGCGTGGCGGATTCCCAGCCCGCAGAGCCGATCCCGCTGGCTGAGGTGCGTGACCGTATCGTGCGTCGTCTGCAACTGCGTGAGGCGTATGAGCGTATCGAGAGCATGCTGGCCGAGGGTGAGGCTGCGCTGGCCGAAGGCGGCGATCTGGATGCTCTGGCTGCGCTGTGGCAGCGTGACGTGTCCAGCGCTTCAGATCTGGAGCGCGGCGCGGACAGACCGGATCGCGAGCTGGTCGACCGGGCGTTCCGTTTGCCGCGTCCGCGTGATGAGGCCGAGCGTCCTCTGGAAATCATCCGTCTGGGCAATGGTGACCTGGCGGCGCTGTCGCTGGAAGCTGTCCGCGATGGTGACCCTGAGGGCCTGACGCCGGAACAGACCGCCCAGGCGCTGGCACAGCTTGGCGAGATGGAAGGCGAGCGCAGCTTCCGCCACACGGTAGCCTGGCTGCGCGAAAGCGGACGCATCCGCCAGTACCCGGAACGACTGGCCGCCGACAACGACAACTGAGTTGGTGATGGTCCTGAAGAAGCCCCGCTTGCGGGGCTTTTTTTGTTGTCTGCGGGCAGGGGAGTGTGGAGCTTCGTAGTACGGCCTCGGGGCGGGGTACTCCCTTCCAGAAGCCGCCGTGAACCCGTCCCTGGGGGCTTGCGTTCGGCTTCCTGCCTCACACACTTCTGGAAGGGAGTACCCCGCCCCGAGGCCTCAGTTCAGTGCCAACGACACGAA
>PNLU01000026.1 GCA_013823245.1 Alcanivorax sp. | reverse complement strand
CGGGTGGCCACCCAGCCGGCGAACAGCACACCGGCCACGAGCGCCAGCCAGGTGCCGACACCAAACTGCTTCAGGGGCCGCAGCACAATGATGATGCTGGCCAGAATCAGACCGCAGAAAAACGCCCACAGGGGCACCGGGTAATGCGCCATGACCCACAGGATCAGGCGCGCCAGCAGCACGATGCTGGTCAGCATGCCGCCCAGCAGGATCAGCAAAAAGGTAAGATTGCCCTCGCGCCAGGCGGCGGCCAGGCCCTGTCGGCGCCAGATGCCCAGCAGGCGCGGCCGGATGCCGGCCAGGGTGTTGATGAGTTCGGCGTAAATGCCGGTGATCAGTGCCATGGTGCCACCGGACACGCCGGGCACCACATCGGCGGCGCCCATGGCCATGCCGCGCAGCCAGATCCCTGTGTATCGCTTCACTGCCTTGTCTCCCGACGGTCAGCGCAGAATGCCGCGCTGGAAGGGCACAAATCGCACCGCATCCAGGCGCGTGACACGAAAATCATCGCCGTGGCGATCCACCACGGTCAGCCACTGCTGGTCCTGTTCTCCCACCGGCATCACCAGTCGTCCGCCATCGGCCAGTTGCGCCAGCAACTCGTCCGGGATATCCGCACGACCACAGGCCGCGAGGATACCATCGAATGGCGCTTCGGCCGCCCAGCCCATGCCGCCGTCGGCATGACGCAGCTGGACGCGGGCCAGCCCCAGCGACAGGAGTCGTCGACGGGCCTGATCCTGCAACGGGCGAATGCGCTCCACGGAATACACCTCGGCGCACAGAGCGGCGAGGATTGCGGTCTGGTAGCCACTGCCGGTGCCTACTTCAAGGACCTTGCGCGGCACGCCGGGTTCAATCAGCAACTCGGTCATGCGCGCCACCACCCAGGGCTGGGAGATGGTCTGGCCGTGGCCGATCGGCAGTGCGGTGTCGTCGTAGGCCTGATGGGCCAGCGCTTCTTCGATAAACAGATGGCGGGGGGTGCTGCGAATCAGGTCCAGCACACGCGGATCACCGATGCCTTTTTCGCGCAGGCGGCTGATCAGCCGTTCGCGCGTCCGTGCCGAAGTCATACCAATTCCGGACCGATTCACTTCCGTCACGTTGTTCCCCACCCTCATGTATTCCGGAACGTCAGCAACTCCGCCAAAACCGTTGTCGCGAAGGCACCGGCGGGCAGCGTCATCCCCAGACGCAGGATCCCCGGCCCGGCTTCTTCGGGCAGTTGCCAGCTGAAATCCTGCACCGGCAAGCGTGTGGCGCGGCGTGCGCCATCTACCTTGTGCTGCGCCAGCGCCCCGATCAGGGCGGCATGTGGCGCCAGTACTGTGTCTTCCAGCGCGGCACAGGCGCCCGATGATGCCATGCCTGCGGCACCGGGCATAGGCGCTGTCGGATGCACCTCCCCGGCATTTACGCGCGCCTCGGCCTCAGCATCCTCGTCGGCCGGGAACAGCCCGCGCCGCCCTTCCGGTTGCAGGATATCCCCCGCCAGCAGCCGGTTCCAGCAGCTCTGGCGCACGCGTTCCGCGAGCACCTGATTGAACAGTTCGCTGCGCACCGCCGACAACCACAGGCTGCGCAACGCGGGCTTGCGCGGCGCCTCCCCCTGGCCCAGCAGCCAGTCGCGGGCGCGGCTGAAGTTGTCACCGTGGCGACCAAAACGCTGCTCACCGAAGTAATTGGGTACGCCCTGGGCCGCCACGGCATCCAGTCGTTGCTGCAGCAGCGCCGGGTCTGCCTCCAGATCACGGATGACCAGTTCAAAGCGGTTGGCGCGATGGGTGCCGCGATTGAGTTTGCGGCTGTGACGCGCTGCCGCCAGCAGGGTCACGCCCTCGGGCAGATCATCCAGCTGCGGGTCGGCTTTGCCCGGCAAATGCAGGCTGAACCATTGGTCCGTGACCGCCACCCGATCCTTCAGACCACTGTAGCCCACCGCGCGCAGTGGCAGGCGTGCCAGCCGCGCCAGAGCCAGGGCCAGATCTGCGGTATTGAGGCCCCGTTTGCGCAGGTGCAGCCACAGGTGTTCGCCCTGCCCCTCCGGCACCACGGTCATCACTTCACGGACCTGGAAATCTTCCGGGCTGGCACGCAGCAAACCCTGCCCCACCGGGCCGCCATGGGCGCGCGGCAGCGCACTCATGGCGCGCCAGTCGCCTGCAACAACACCACCGCCATGACCGCAATGCCTTCCTCGCGGCCGGTAAAACCGAGCTTTTCGCTGGTGGTGGCCTTGACGGAAATCACGCCCGGCGAACATTGCAGCAGCCCGGCGATGCGTTCGCGCATGGGCTGGATATGCGGGGCGATCTTCGGTCGCTGGGCGATGATGGTGAGATCCGCGTTGCCGAGCCGGTAGCCCCGCGCCAGGATCTGCTGATAGACCTCGCGCAGCAGTGCGCCGGAATCGGCGCCCGCCCAACGGGCATCAGTGTCCGGAAAGAAATGGCCGATATCACCCAGCGCCAGCGCGCCCAGCAGCGCGTCGGCCAGCGCATGCAGGGCCACATCGCCGTCGGAGTGCGCCTTCAGCCCGCGATCGTGGGGAATGCGCACGCCGCCCAGCATGACATGGTCGCCGGGGCCAAACGCATGAACATCAAATCCCTGACCGATACGCAGGCTCATGCGTCCTCCTTTCCTCCTGTTGCGCCAGAAAGAAAGCCGCCAGGGCCAGATCTTCCGGCGCGGTGACCTTGATGTTATCGGCTTGCCCGGGCACCAGCGCAGGCTGCCAGCCGCAGGCCTCCATCGCCGAGGCCTCATCCGTCACCGGTACGCCCCGGGTCAGGGCAGATTGCAGGGCATCGCGCAGGGCGCCCAGCGGGAACAGTTGCGGCGTGAGCGCGCGCCAGATCTGGTCGCGCGGCAGGGTGGCCACAATCTGCGCCGTGGCGCCCGCCTGCTTCACCGTATCAGTCACCGGCAAGGCCAGGATGGCGCCCTGCTCACCGCAGGCATCGAGCAGACGATGAATGTCGGAAACGCGCAAGCAGGGCCGCGCCATGTCATGCACCAGCACCCAGTCGTCGTCATTCGCCCAGGAGGACAGCGCCTGCAAGCCGCGCAACACCGAGTCGGCGCGCTCGGCGCCGCCGGTCGTGGTGCTGACACGTCGCTGCCGCGCCACCGGCAAGGCCGACCACCAGGGGTCGTCCTGCGCCACCGCCACCATCACGCGCTCGATCCGCGCACAGGCCAGCAGACGACTCACCGTGTGCTCGGCAAGAGTACGCCCTTCCAGAGACAGGTACTGTTTCGGCACGGCCGCGCCCATGCGTGCGCCCCGGCCGGCGGCAGGCACCAGTGCAAAGACCCGGGCATCAGCGGGCAGCATCGGCGTCATCCTCGGCAGCGGTGCGGTCACGTTGGCCGTCCAGCACCAGGTAGAAGGTTTCGCCCTCACGGATCATGCCGAGATCACGGCGGGCAATTTCCTCGATCTTGTCGAGGCCGGATTTGAGGTCGGCCACGTCAGCCGCCATCAAGCGGTTGCGATCAGCCAGGCGGGCGTTGTCCTGCTCCATCGCCTGCACCTGCTTGCGCAGGCTGGCGGCATGGCGCAGGCTGCCCTCACCAAACCACAGGCGCACCTGCAGCCCGAGCACCGCAAGCAGCAGTACTGCGGACAACAGGGTAACGCCACGCTGGCTCATGCGTCCGCTATCACGCCAGGAACCGGAATTCCTTGCGGCCATGATAGGCCGCACGACCCAGCTCTTCCTCGATACGGATCAGGCGGTTGTACTTGGCCACCCGGTCACTGCGGCACAGGGAGCCGGTCTTGATCTGACCCGCCGCCGTGGCCACCGCCAGATCAGCGATGGTGGTGTCGGCGGTCTCGCCCGAGCGGTGAGAAATCACGGCGGTGTAACCGGCGTCGCGGGCCATCTTGATCGCCGCCAGGGTTTCGGTCAGCGAACCGATCTGGTTGAACTTGATCAGGATGGAGTTGGCGATGCCTTCGTCGATACCGCGCTTGAGAATTTCAGTGTTGGTCACGAACAGATCGTCACCCACCAGCTGTACTTTCTGACCCAGGCGGTCGGTCAGGACTTTCCAGCCGGCCCAGTCGCTCTCATGCAGACCGTCTTCGATGGAAATGATCGGGTAACGGCCACACAGCTGTTCCAGATAATCGACAAACTGCTCGGCGGACAGGCTGCGGTTTTCACCGGCCAGCACATACTTGCCGTCCTTGTAGAACTCACTGGCAGCGCAGTCCAGTGCCAGGGTGATGTCATCGCCGAGCTTGTAGCCGGTCATGCCGATCGCTTCGACAATTGCTTCCAGTGCCGCTTCATTGGAAGGCAGGTCCGGGGCAAAGCCGCCCTCGTCACCCACGGCGGTGTTCAGGCCGCGTTTTTTCAACACGCTCTTGAGTGCGTGGAACACTTCAGCGCCACAGCGAATGGCTTCGGCGATGGTCGGTGCGCCGACCGGCTGGATCATGAATTCCTGGATATCGACGTTATTGTCAGCATGCTCGCCGCCGTTGATGATGTTCATCATCGGCACCGGCAGGCTGTAGGCATTGTCGTCGTCCTGCAGGTCAGAAATGTACTCGTAGAGCGGCTTCTTCTGCACATTGGCAGCGGCCTTGGCCGCTGCCAGCGACACGGCCAGAATGGCGTTGGCACCCAGTCGGCCCTTGTTGTCGGTGCCGTCCAGATCGATCATCGCCTGGTCCAGCGCGGCCTGTTCGGTCACGTCGCGGCCCAGCAACAACTCGCGAATTTCCGAATTGACGTTGCCCACCGCTTTGGTCACGCCCTTGCCCAGATAACGGGCCTTGTCGCCATCGCGCAGTTCCAGCGCCTCGCGGGAACCTGTGGAGGCACCGCTGGGGGCACAGGCCGAGCCCATGGCACCGGATTCCAGCACGACATCGGCTTCGATGGTGGGGTTGCCACGGGAATCGAGAATCTCGCGGGCCTTGACGTCAACAATCCTGGACATGTCAGTGTCTCCGGTTTTCAGCGGTTTTCGAAAGCGGGCAGGTTCTTCACCAGGTCGTCCACTGCTTTCATCTGTTCAAGGAAAGGTTCGAGGCGATCCAGACGCAATGCGCACGGGCCGTCACACAGCGCTGCATCAGGATCAGGATGCGCTTCAAGAAACAGCCCGGCCAGCCCCTGGCTGAGCCCGGCACGGCCCAGATCAGCCACCTGCTGGCGGCGCCCGTCGGCCGAGTCCGCGCGACCACCCGGCATCTGCAAGGCATGGGTCACATCAAAGAACACCGGGTAACCGAACTGCTTCATGATGCCGAAGCCGAGCATGTCCACCACCAGGTTGTTGTAACCGAAACTGCTGCCACGCTCGCACAGGATCAACTGGTCGTTACCGGCCTGCTCGCACTTGTGCAGGATATGCCCCATCTCGTGCGGCGCCAGAAATTGCGGCTTCTTGATATTGATCAGGCGGCCGGTCGCGGCCATGGCCACCACCAGGTCCGTCTGCCGCGCCAGAAACGCGGGCAACTGCAACACATCAACCACCTCTGCCACCGGCGCAGCCTGATACGGCTCATGCACATCGGTCAGCAGCGCGCAGCCAAAGGTCTGTTTGATTTCGGCAAAGATCTTCAGCCCGGCGTCCAGACCCGGTCCCCGGAAGGAATCCAGCGAGGAACGGTTGGCCTTGTCAAACGAGGCCTTGAATACCCAGGGAATACCGAGCTTTTCCGTCACACGGGCGTAATGCTCCGCCACGCGCAACGCCATGTCCCGGGACTCCAGCACATTCATGCCGCCAAACAGCACAAACGGATGCCGGTTGCTCACCGGGATATCACCGATGTGCAACGTCTTTTGTGAAGCACTCTGCGACATGATCACTCCGTGTGGGCGCTGGTACGCTCACGCTGGGCCAGTGCCGCTTCCACATAACCCCGGAACAGGCCGTGGCCGTCGCGCGGCGTGGAGGTGAATTCAGGGTGGAACTGACAGGCCACAAACCAGGGATGGTCCGCCACTTCCACCACTTCGACCAGTTCGCCATCGGTGGAGCGACCCGCGATACGCAGACCCGCCTCGGTGAGGCGATCCAGGTAGTTGTTGTTGACCTCGTAACGGTGCCGGTGACGCTCGACAACGTGGGTGGCGCCATAGCAGCGGGCCGACAGCGAGGCCGGTTCCAGCACGCACTCCTGGCCGCCAAGGCGCATGGTGCCGCCCAGATCAGACTCGGCGCTGCGCTGCTCTACATGGCCATCACCGGCAATCCACTCGGTGATCAGCCCGACCACCGGCTCACTGGTGTCCGGCTTCAGTTCGGTTGAATGAGCTTCGCTGATGCCGGCCACATGGCGGGCAAATTCGATCACGGCGAGTTGCATGCCCAGACAGATGCCCAGATACGGGACTTTGTTTTCGCGCGCGTAACGGATCGCCATGATCTTGCCTTCGGTACCGCGATCGCCGAAACCACCGGGCACCAGCACGGCATCCAGATGGGCCAGGATACCGGTGCCCTTGCGCTCGACATCTTCAGCGTCGATGTACTCGATATTAACCCGCGAACGGGTAGCAATCCCGGCATGGGTCAGGGCTTCATTCAGTGACTTGTAGGCATCGGCCAGTTCGATGTACTTGCCCACCATACCGATGGTCACGTCCTGGATCGGATTCAGCTGGGCTTCCACCACGCGATCCCATTCGCCCAGATCCGGCGCCGGGCAGTCGAGTCCGAATTTCTCGACGACGATGTTATCCATACCCTGCTCATGCAGCACACGGGGCACCTGGTAGATCGTCTTGCAATCCGGTGCGGAAATGACCGCGCGCGCTTCCACGTTGGTGAACAGGGAAATCTTTTCCCGCGCCCCCTTCGGAATCTCGTGATCGGAACGGCACACCAGCAGATCCGGTTGCAGACCGATGGAACGCAACTCCTTGACCGAGTGCTGGGTCGGCTTGGTCTTGATCTCGCCCGCCGAGGCAATCCATGGCACCAGTGTCAGGTGCACCAGCAGCGACTGACTGGAACCCAGCTCGACACGCATCTGGCGCACAGCTTCCAGGAACGGCAGGGATTCGATGTCACCGGCGGTGCCGCCAATCTCGACGATGGCGATATCGGCCTCACCGGCCCCCTGGTGAATCTTCAGCTTGATCTCGTCGGTGATATGCGGAATCACCTGCACGGTGGCGCCCAGATACTCGCCACGGCGCTCCTTGTCGAGCACGTCCTGATACACGCGTCCCGTGGTAAAGCTGTTGCGGCGCGTCAGGCGAGTACGGATAAACCGCTCGTAGTGGCCCAGATCCAGATCGGTTTCGGCGCCGTCCTCGGTAACGAACACCTCACCGTGCTGGTAGGGACTCATGGTGCCGGGATCCACGTTGATGTAGGGATCCATCTTGAGAAGGGTGACCTTCAGCCCGCGGGCTTCCAGCAGTGAGGCGAGGGATGCTGAGGTGATCCCCTTGCCCAGTGATGACACTACCCCGCCTGTGACAAAAATAAATCGCGTCATGCGCTCACCGCTGCCAGTCCCGGAACGTCATGGCTCACCTGCAGGGCATGCAGGGCGTATGTTTTCCGGGCAAAAAATTAAAAACCCGGCGCGTTCCACTTCAATGCAAATAACCGGCGAAAAACCGGGCCATTTCGCAGGATGATGTCAGAGGAATACGCTGGGTCAGGACGGGAGTAAATGCTAACAGAACACCCCGGCTGTCACAATCAGGAATGGTGCCAGGCCAGGCACCAGGCGGGCTCGCCCGGGGCCAGCGACAACCCGTCCGCCAGCCCGGCGCGGGCCGCTGCAAGCAATACCGGCGCGCCCGACACCGATGCATCCGGCGATGGCGCCAGCACCACCGGCAGACGACGGCGCTCCCAGGGGGGAATACCGGCGGCGCGCCACAGTTCACGGAGATCCCGGTGCATGCCGCCCTGAAGCAGCCGCGCCCCGGCCGGGGCTGGCCCGATCTGCACAGACTGCAGATGGCGCGGCAGGTACAGCGCGTGGGGAGCCCCTTCACTGGGCAGGGCCACAGCCGCGACCCGCACCGTCAGCGGCCCCAGCGACACCGAAGCCCCCTGCTCAAGCCGCAGCGCATACGGACCGCTGATCGGCACCCGGGCAGCGCTGGGCAACAGGTAGAGCGCGCCGCGATAGCGCAGGAAGGCCGCCTGCGACCAGGCCACCTCGGGCATGCGGTCCTCGGCTGCGTCCGGCAGTTCATCCAGCACCCGTTGCAGGAAGCGCTCGGCGGGCACTTGCAGGCCCTCGGCACGCAGCCAGCCGTGCAGCAGATTGCGTTGTCGCACTGCCGGCAGCGCCGCGAACCCGGCCAGCTCCAGGCCACCATCCGGACGCAGCAACGCTGCCCGATCGGCGTCCGCCAGTTGATCCAGCATCGCCGCCACCTCACCCTGGCGGCGCGCGTTGCGGCCCAGCGTCTCGACCAGCGCGGGCCAGCGTTGCTGCAGCAGAGGGATCACCGCCTGGCGCAGAAAGTTGCGGTCGGCGGTCGGTTCGGCATTGGTCGGATCCTCGACCCAGCGCAGCCCCCAGCCCGCCGCCACATCGGCCAGCTCGACCCGGGTAACCTCCAGCAAGGGACGCAGCAGGCGCCGCCCGGCATACCGGCTGTCCGCCGACATCGCCGCCAGCCCGGCGGGCCCGGCGCCGCGCAACAGCCGCAGCAGCAAGGTTTCTGCCTGATCATCGGCATGGTGCGCCAGCAACAGGGCGCCGTCTTCGGGGGTGGCGGCCAGCAAGGCCTGGCGGCGGGCCTGACGGGCCCGGTCTTCCAGATTCGGGCCCGGCGCCAGATCCAGGTCCATATCCAGGCTCAGGTCGAGGGTGTCGTATGACACCGACAGCGCGGCGCACTCGCGGGCGCAGTGCTGCGGCCAGTCCCGGGACGCCGTTTGCAGACCGTGGGCCACATGCAGCGCCCGCACTCGGGGGCCGAACCCGGCCCGCACCAGCGCGTGCAGCAGGACGGTGGAATCCAGACCACCACTGAAGCCGAGCACCAGCGGACCGGCCACACCGTCCAGACGACGGTGCAGCAGATCCATCAACGGGTGACTCATGGGGAGAGCGCCGGCGGCTTATTCGTCCGCTGGCGACGTGCTGAAGTTGCCATAGGACACCAGACGCTCGTAACGGCGGCTGATCAGGCTGTCCACGTCGTAGGCGCTCAACGCCTCCAGCTGCTTGAGCAGGCTGCGGCGCAGACGGTCAGCGGCCAGGTCATGATCACGATGGGCACCCCCCAGCGGCTCGGGAATCACCTCATCGACGATACCCAGCTCATGCAGTCGCCCGGCGGTCAGGCCCATGGCCTCGGCAGCTTCCGGCGCCTTTTCCGCGCTGCGCCACAGGATCGAGGCGCAGCCTTCCGGCGAGATCACCGAATAGGTGCTGTATTGCATCATCTGCAAGTGGTCACAAACGCCAATGGCCAGCGCGCCGCCGGAGCCGCCCTCGCCCACCACGGTGGCAATGATCGGTACCTTGAGGCTGGACATCACCAGCAGGTTGCGGGCAATGGCCTCACTCTGGCCGCGCTCTTCGGCATCAATGCCGGGAAAGGCACCCGGGGTGTCGATAAACGTCAGGATCGGCATGCGGAACCGCTCGGCCATTTCCATCAGGCGCAGGGCCTTGCGATACCCTTCCGGCTTGGGCATGCCGAAATTGCGACGTACCTTTTCCTTCACGTCCCGGCCTTTCTGGTGGCCAATGATCATCACCGGCCGTCCTTCGAGACGCCCGATGCCACCGACAATGGCGGCGTCGTCGGCAAAGGTGCGGTCGCCGTGCAATTCGTCGAATTCATCGAAGATGCGGCTGATGTAATCCAGCGTGTAGGGGCGGCGCGGATGCCGCGACAACTGCGAGATCTGCCAGGAGCTGAGATTCTTGAAGATGCTTTCGGTCAGAGCAATGCTCTTTTCCTGAAGCTTGCTGATCTCCTCGGAGATATTGACCTCGGCACCATTGCCTACGAGGCGGAGATCCTCGATTTTCGCCTCAAGATCGGCGATAGGTTGTTCGAATTCGAGGAAATTGGGGTTCATTCCTGGACCTCTTGTCAGCGCAGACCCCGGAGTTTAGCGGGAACACCCTGCAAACGTCGACCGCTGGGTCGCTGCGGCTGGTTTCAACTTGTTTCCAACCCCGCCCTCCAGGGAATCTGGAGGACGTCAGTACTCGATACGCACGGCCTGCTCACCGAAGCGGTTACGCAGGTCTTCCAGCAGGGCCTGTTCTGGCCGGATCTTCCATTCCTCCCCCAGCCACAGCAGGCCGCTGCCGCGTGGATGCTGCAACCGCACCGCCACCGGGCAGCCACCGCCCCGGAAGGGCGACAGGGCGCCACGCAGCACCTCTGGCAGGCGCGCCTGCACTTCGGCGTCCAGCGTCAGGCGCCGGGCAAACAGGCCTCGCGCCTGGGCCACATCCATGATTTCGTCGGCCACAACACTGAAGCCACCGGTGTAATCGTCGTTGCGCACAGCGCCCTTGATCACCAGCAGCACGTCCTTCTGCACCATGTCGCCGAACTCGGCGAAGGTGCGCCCGAACACCGACACTTCGACCCGCCCGGTCTTGTCGTCCAGCGTCAGGAAAGCCATGCGGTCGCCGCTCTTCTTGCTCCGGGTGATGCGCATGGCCACCACCAGCCCGGCCACCGTCGCCGCCTCACCCTTGCCCGTGGGGGTCAGGGCGTTCAGGCGCGCCGTCACGAAGCGGTTCACTTCGCTCTCGAACTGATCAATCGGATGGCCGGTCAGGAACAGGCCGAGAGTGTCTTTCTCGCCGTTCAGGCGCAGGTCATCATTCCACGGACGCGCCTGCTTCCAGGCCACGGGGGGCGCGCTATCAGCCGGGTCGCTGCCGCCGCCAAACAGGTCCCCCATCCCGGCTTCCGCGTTACGCGCTACCTGCTCCGCTGCCTGGGCAGCATCCGCCAGCGACGCCATCAGCACCGCGCGGTCGCGGAAGTCACCCTCGGGCCCAAGTTTGTCCAGCGCCCCGGCGCGCACCAGCGCTTCCATGGAGCGCCGGTTCATCCGCTTCATGTCCACACGACGGCAGAAATCGAACAGGTCATCGAAGATCACGCCCTGCTCGCGGGCGCTGACGATGGCCTCGATCGGCCCTTCGCCCAGCCCCTTGATGGCGCCCAGCCCGTAAACGATGTCACCCGCCTCATTGACGGTAAAGCGGTAACCGCAACTGTTCACGTCCGGCGGCAGGACCTTCAGCCCCATGGCGTGACATTCATCGATAAACGTCACCACCTTGTCGGTGTTGTGCATTTCTGCAGAAATCACCGCCGCCATGAATTCGGCCGGGTAATGCGCCTTCAACCAGGCGGTCTGATAGGCCACCAGCGCATAGGCCGCCGAGTGCGACTTGTTGAAGCCGTAACCGGCAAACTTTTCCACCAGATCGAAAATCTTGATGGCCAGATCGCCATCCACGCCCTTGTCGCGCGCGCCCGACTCGAAGATCTCGCGCTGCTTGGCCATCTCCTCGGGCTTCTTCTTGCCCATGGCGCGGCGCAGCAAGTCAGCGCCGCCGAGCGAATAGCCCGCCAGCACCTGGGCAATCTGCATCACCTGTTCCTGATACAGGATGACCCCGTAGGTGGGCTCCAGAATCGGCTTCAGCCACTCATGCTGGTACTGCGGGTCCGGGTAGGCCATCGGCTCACGGCCGTGCTTCCGGTTGATGAAGTTGTCCACCATGCCCGACTCCAGCGGGCCGGGGCGGTACAGGGCCACCAGTGCGATGATGTCTTCGAACACGTCCGGGCGGAGCTTCTTGATCAGCTCCTTCATGCCCTGGGATTCAAGCTGGAACACGGCGGTGGTTTCGCCCTTCTTCAACAGCTCGAAAGAAGGCGCATCGTCGAGGGGAATATCCTCGATCCGCAGCGGGCCCAGGCCTTCGCGGCCACGCTTGACGTTGGCCGCCTTTACCGCCCAGTCGATGATGGTCAGGGTCTTCAGACCGAGGAAGTCGAACTTCACCAGACCCGCCGACTCGACATCGTCCTTGTCGTACTGGGTCACCAGGCTCTCGCCCTCGTCATCGCAGTGCAGCGGGGCAAAGTCAGTCAGCTTGCCCGGAGCGATCACCACGCCCCCGGCGTGCTTGCCCACGTTACGGGTCAGGCCTTCCAGCTTGAGGGCCATTTCCCAGATTTCGTTGGCCGATTCCTGATCGCTGTTGCCGCTGTCTTCCAGGAAGTCGCGCAGCACTTCTTCCTGTTCCAGCGCCTTTTCCAGCGTCATGCCCGGTGTCGGGGGAATCATCTTCGACAGACGGTCCGCCAGCCCGTAAGGCTTGCCCTGCACCCGCGCCACATCACGTACCACCGCCTTGGCCGCCATGGTACCGAAGGTGATGATCTGGCCCACGGCCTCACGGCCGTACTTGTCCGCCACATAGGCGATCACGCGATCGCGTTTGTCCATGCAGAAATCGACGTCGAAGTCGGGCATGGACACCCGTTCGGGATTCAGGAATCGCTCGAACAGCAGGTCGTATTCAATCGGGTCGAGATCGGTAATTTCCAGCGCGTAGGCCACCAGCGAGCCCGCCCCGGAACCCCGCCCCGGACCCACCGGCACCTCGTTTTCCTTGGCCCAGCGAATAAAGTCGGAAACGATCAGGAAGTAACCCGGGAATCCCATCTGGTTGATGATGTCGAGCTCGAACTGCAAACGCTCGTCATACTCGCGACGACGCTCGGCATAGTCCGACGCCTGGGCATCCAGAATGCCGGCCAGTCGCTTGTCCAGCCCTTCGCGCGATACTTGCTCGATGTACTGCTCGATGGTCTGGCCATCGGGAATCGGAAAGTCCGGCAGATAATTCTTGCCCAGTTCGATATCCAGCGAACAACGGCGCGCAATCTCGACGGTATTTTCCAGCGCTTCCGGCAGGTCACTGAACAGCTCTGCCATTTCCTGCGCGGTTTTCAGGTATTGCTGATCGCTGTACTTGCGCGCGCGACGTGGATCATCCAGCGCATCGCCATCATGAATGCAGACCCGCGCCTCATGCGCCTCGAAATCCGACGCCTTGAGAAAACGCACATCATTGGTGGCCACCACCGGCATCCCGAGCTCAGCCGCCAGCGCCACACTTTCGTGCAGGCAATCTTCATCACCCGGGCGGCTGGTGCGCTGCACTTCGATATAGAAACGGTCACCAAATTGCTGCCGGTATGCCGTGGCCAAGGCGCGGGCGTCGTCCTGCTTGTCGCCCAGCAGCAACTGACCCAGTTCACCATGACGGGCACAGGACAACAGGATCAGGCCGGGGTGCAGCTCCTCCAGCCACTCGCGTTTGACGATGGCGCGACCGCGCACCTGGTTGTGCTGCCAGGCGCGCGAAATCAGCAACCGCAGGTGATGATAGCCTTCGCTGTTCATGACCAGCGCGCTCAGGCGCGCCGGTTCCTCCAGATAGCGGCTTTCCAGCCACAGGTCCGCCCCGGCAATCGGTTTGATCCCCGCGCCCTGCGCCGCCTTGTAGAACTTGATCAGCCCGAACAGGTTGGAATCATCGGTCACCGCGACGGCCGGCATGCCATCAGCCACGCACTGCCGGATCAGCGGTTTGACCCGCACCACACCGTCCACCAGCGAGTAGTCGGTGTGCAGGCGCAGATGGATGAAGGCCGGTTCAGACAAGCGGGCGATCCTCAGTCAGGCAGCGGCTTACCGGGCCGAAGGAACGCCGATGCTCCGGCAGCGGCCCGTATCGTTCCAATGCTGCCAGATGCACCGCCGTGGGGTAACCCTTGTGCCGGTCAAAGCCGTATTCAGGATACTGGCTGTGCAGCACCGCCATTTCCTCATCGCGGGCCACCTTGGCCAGAATCGACGCGGCGCTGATGGCCGGGATACGCCCATCGCCCTTGACCACAGGTTCGGCGGGCACGCCGAACTCCGGCGCCCGGTTGCCATCCACCAGCACCGCATCCGGCGCCAGGCCCAGCCCGGCCACCGCACGCTGCATGGCCACCAGGGTCGCCTGGAAGATGTTCAGTTGATCAATCTCTGCTGCCTCGGCGCGCCCCAGGCTCCAGGCCAGCGCATGTGTCCGGATGTCGGCGGCCAGCAGTGTGCGGCGCTTTTCGCTCAGGCGCTTGCTGTCGGCCAGGCCGGGGATCGGCCGCGCCGGGTCCAGAATCACGGCCGCTGTCACCACAGCACCCACCAGCGGGCCACGCCCGACCTCGTCCACACCGGCCAGACGCATCTGCGCATGCCAGGCAAACCGGGTCGGCTGCCAGGCCTCGGCGAGCGGATACTCGGAAAATGGATGGTCAGCAAACGGAGGGGTGCTGGACGCGGACAGCGAGTCACTCATGCGGGCACCTCCTCCTGCACCAGCGAGGCCACGGCGGCTGCAGCGCGCTGGCTGGCGTTCTGCCGCAGCTGCTCGTGGATACGGGTGAACTCGGCTTCCAGCGCCGCAACACGTTGCGGCGCATCAAACCAGCCGCGTACTGCGTCAGCGAGCGCCTGCGGTGTCATGTCGTTCTGCAGCAATTCAGGAATCAGCGGTGTGGTGGACAACAGGTTAGGCAGCGCAATCTTGTCCAGCGACACCAGACGGCGGGCGATGGCGTAGGTGATAGCGCCCACCCGATAGCCCACCACCATGGGTTTCTTCAGCAGGGTGCCCTCCAGAGTCGCGGTGCCCGACGCCATCAGCACAACATCGGCCGCGGCCATCACGGTGCGGCTCTGGCCCGACACCAGTCTGACCTGATCGCTCAGTCCGGCCTGCTCCAGGGCCGTGCTGATCTCAGCCTCGCGCTCCGGTGTCGCTGCCGGGATCACCACCGTGAGCGCCGGATCGTCGGCGCGCAGCAGCCTGACCGCTGCCAGAAAATCCGGCAACAGCTTGCGCACTTCACCACCACGGCTGCCGGGCAGCACGGCCAGCACGCGGCCGGTTTCCGGCAGATCCAGGCCGGCCCGCGCCCCGGCCACATCCGGTTGCAACGGAATCATGTCCGCCAGCGGGTGGCCAACAAAGGTCACCGGCAGGTCGTTCTCTTCGTAAAAGCGCGCCTCGAACGGCAGCAGGGTCAGCATATGATCAATCGCCGCCTTGATGCCCTTGATGCGCCCCTTGCGCCAGGCCCAGACCGAGGGACTGACATAATGCACGGTGCGCAGCCCCTGCTCATGCAGCGGCCGCGCCACGCGCAGGGTAAAGTCGGGTGAATCGATGGTGATGACCACAACGGGTCTCTCGCGCAGCAGCGTGTCTACCAGCAAGCGGCGCAGGCGGAACAGCTCGGGCAGGCGCGGCAGGACCTCGGTCAGGCCCATCACCGACAGACGCTCCATGGGGAACAGGGACTCGCCCCCGGCAGCCTGCATCTCCGGCCCGCAGACGCCGATGAAACGGGCCTCGGGGTAGCGCTCGCGCAAGGCCCGGATCAGGCCGGCACCAAGGAT
Source organism: Alcanivorax sp. (assembly GCA_013823245.1). Taxonomy (GTDB): domain Bacteria; phylum Pseudomonadota; class Gammaproteobacteria; order Pseudomonadales; family Alcanivoracaceae; genus Isoalcanivorax. The sequence goes on along the minus strand of PNLU01000026.1, from coordinate 18,099 downwards.
ATCGCCGGACAGCTCACCGGCGATGATGGCAAACAGTGGCCCGGCGGCCATCAGCGGGTGATGCCGCGCTCTGAGCTGCGCAGCGAATCGATGAACAGGCGCAGCTCGGGCCCTTGCGGCAGGGCATCCAGTTCGGCCAGTGCCTGCTCCAGCGTGTTCCCCTGCCGGTAGACGATCTTGTAGGCCTGACGCAGCTGGCCAATCACTTCAGCCGACCAGCCACGACGGCGCATGCCCTCGAAGTTCATGCTGCGCGCGGCGGCCGGATTACCGCCCACCATGACGTAGGCAGGCACATCCTTGAGCACCAGGCTGCAACCGGCAGTCATGGCGTAGGAGCCAATGCGGCAGAACTGATGAATGCCGGTCATGCCGCCCAGAATGACGCCATCGCCAACATGCGCATGGCCGGCAATGCCGCAGGTGTTGGCGAAGATATTGTCGTTGCCGATCATGCAATCGTGCGCCACATGCACACCGACCATCAGCAGGTTGTTGTTGCCGATGCGGGTCAGACCCTGATCCTGGATGGTGCCGCGATGGATGGTGACATGCTCGCGAATCACGTTGTTGTCGCCGATTTCCAGTGCCGTGGGCTCGCCCCGGTACTTCTTGTCCTGGCAGGCTTCGCCCACCGAGGCAAACTGGAAAATGCGATTGTCGCGACCGATGGTGGTCGGCCCCTGTATCACCACATGGGGGCCAATCACCGTGCCCGCACCAATCCTTACGTCCGGACCGATCACCGTGTAGGGACCCACCTGAACATCGGCCGCCAATTCGGCGCCAGCATCAATTATCGCGGTCTGATGTATCATTGTTATGCGTTATCCGATTTTCTGTTCCGCCACCAGGGTTTCGGCGCTGGCGACCAGATTGCCGTCCACCCACGCCTCGCAGCCAAACTTGAGAATATTACGGCGTACCGCCAACAGGGTAGCACGCAGTTCGAGTTGATCGCCTGGTACCACCGGGCGCTTGAAGCGCGCCTTGTCGGTGCCGACCAGCAGATAATTGTAGCCATCCGCCGGGCGCTTGCCGGCGGTGATGAAGCCCAGCACCCCTGCCGCCTGGGTCATGGCTTCAATGATCAGCACGCCCGGCATCACCGGCTCATGCGGAAAATGACCGTTGAAGTGCGGCTCATTGGCCGTCACATTCTTGATCGCCACCACCCGCTCTCCCGGCACCAGCTCCAGCACCCGGTCCACCAGCAGGAACGGGTAACGTTGCGGGAGGTATTCCTTGATTTCATTGATCGTCATCATAAGCATCTATCCGGTGGCATCGGCAGTAGACCGGACCACTGCGGAACCGTCGTCATGGGCAAACGGAAAAAGCGGCGCCGGTGCGCCGCTTCGTGAAAACACCGGATCAGTTGTCGCCCTTCTCCAGGCGTTTTACGCGCCGGAACAGGTCATCAAGCTGCCGGAATCTGGCTGCATTCTTGCGCCAGCGATCCTGGCGATCGACTGCCAGGCTGGAACCATAAGTACCGGGTTCGGTAATTGATCGGGACACCAGGGTCATGCCCAGAATCACCACCTGATCGCAGATATCGAGATGCCCGGCCAGGCCTGCGGCCCCGCCAATCATGCAGTAACGACCGATACGCGTGCTGCCGGATACACCCACCTTGCCAGCCAGCGCGGTGTGCTCACCCACCACCACGTTGTGGCCGAGGTGCACCTGATCATCCAGAATGACGCCGTCACCGATGGTGGTGTGCTCAATAGCACCGCGATCAATGGTCACATTGGCACCGATCTCGACATCAGCCCCGATACGCACGCCACCCACCTGGGCGACGCTGTGCCAGCGTCCTTCCGCAAACGCATAACCGAAGCCGTCAGCACCAATCACCGATCCCGCGTGTATGATAGTGCGCGGACCCACTGTCACGCCATGGTAGATTGTAACATTAGGGTAAAGTCGAGCCTGCTCACCGATGTCACTGCCCGCCCCCACCACCACGTTGGCCATCAGGGTCGCGCCTGCACGCACCACAGCGCCCGCTTCCACCACCACATTCGGCCCCACGGCTATATTGTCTTCCAGCCGGGCGTCGGGCGAGATTACGGCGGACGGATGTACACCGGGCGCCATGACCGGCGTCGGATCAAAATGATGGCTGACCCGGGCGAACGCGAAGTACGGGTCTTTCACCACCAGCGCCGCCACCGGGCAATCCTCGCGGACGGCCTCGGTGCACAGCACCGCAGCGGCACGGGTGGCGCCCAGTTGGGCGCGATATCGGGGATTGGCCAGAAACGCGAGTTGATCCGGACCCGCTGACTTCAACGTACCGAGGCCACGCACCGGCGTGGCCCCGTCTCCGTAAAGCGTCGCGCCCAGCTCCTCGGCAAGCTGTGCAAGGGTAATCACGGTGTCACTTCATCCGGTTCAGGCGCTGGGTCACCTCACGGGTGATATCCAGTTCCGGCTTCACATACACCATGGCCTGCGCACTGATCACCATGTCCAGCCCCTTGTCCTTGGCCACCGCTTCAATCGCCTGCAGCAACTTGGGCTCCATGCTTTCCAGCAGCTCCTGGCGGTCATTGTTGACGCGGCGCTGGAGGCTCTGCTGCAAGGTCTGGAATTCCAGCCCCTTGGCTTCGCGCTGGTCGGTGAGGTTGTCACGTTCCTGGCGCGACATGGTCATGCCATCACGCTGCAGACGTTCCTCGATCTTGCCGATCTCCTCACGCAGAGTACGCAGGCGACGGCTCTCGTTTTCCAGTGACGATTCCAGACGCGCATTACGCGACTTCACTTCGTCAGTCTCGATCAGGGCCTGCATCGGATCGATCACTGCAATCTTGTCCTGAGCCCACCCCGCCAGCGGCAACATCAGTGCCAGAATAATAAGCGCCTTCATTGTTTTCATCATCGTCTCCTGAATATGGCCTGCTTCAGAATACCTGCCCGAGCGAGAACTGGAAGAACTCGGTGTCATCACCGCTCTGTTTGTTCAGCGGCCGGGCAAAGTTGAAGCTGAGCGGCCCGATTGCCGTCAGCCAGGTAAGGCCGACACCCGCCGCGTAACGGATTTCATCGGCATCAAAATCAAACCGTGCGTTTTCCACCTCGGTTTCGAACACCTGCCCGCCGTCCACGAACAGGAAGGTACGTACATTGCGGCTGTCCGGCGCGAACGGGGTCGGGAAGATCAACTCCAGACTGCCCTCCACCAGGAAGTTACCGCCCAGGGGATCCGGATCAGGATCTTCCACCGGCGGGTTCTGGAACTCGAAAATAGCCGCCGGGGAACGGACGCCGAGACTGCGCGAGCGATAGCCGCGCACCGAGCCGATACCGCCGGCATAGAAGTTCTCGAAGAACGGCAGCACCCGCTCATCGCCGTACCCGTCACCATACCCGATATCACTGCGTGCGCGCAGCGTCCAGTTACGGGCCATCGGGAAGTAGCGCTGACCAGACCAGGTGAGCTTGTAGAACAGGTAGTCACTGCCCGGTACCGACGCCTCGATCCCCGCGCGCTGGGACCAGCCGCGATCCGGCAGGATGCCACGGTTCAGAGTGCTCTTCTGCCAGGACGCATTGGCCTTCAGGAAGTTGAACTCGTAGCCCTTGGCTTCCAGGAAACGCAGGATGTCGATCGCCACGAAATCACCCACGGTGATATCGATATTGTCGACCCCGACACCGAAATCAAGCCGCGACGTCTCGGAAATCGGGTAACCGAAGTTCACTGCGCCACCGAGGCGATCCGCCGCGTAGGAGGCCACCACAGCGCGGCCGAAATCAATTTTCGAGTAGTAGAGATTGAAACCGCGACTGACGCCATCCAGCGTGTAGTAGGGATTGAAATGCGAGAAGCTGTAACTTTCGCGAATATCGCTGCGGCTGATGGCGAACGACACCCGGTTACCGGTGCCCATGAAGTTGTTCTGGCTGACGCTGGCGCCGAAGATAGCCCCGCTGGCCTCGGAATAGCCGATGTTGGCGCCAATGGAGCCCGACGGTTGCTCTTCCACCGTGAAGTCCACATCCACCAGATCCTCGGCGCCGACCACACGCGGCGTATCGGCCTCCACCAGGCCGAAATAACCGAGTCGCTGCAACCGCTGGCGCGACAGATCGACCAGTGCGGTGTTTGCCGGTGCGCCTTCAAACTGGCGCAGCTCCCGCCGCAGCACTTCATCCTGGGTCTTGACGTTGCCGCTGAAGTTCACGCGGCGCACATACACCTTGCGGCCCGGATCAACATAGAAGGTGATATTGACCGTTTCGTCGTCTTCGTTGACCTCGGGGAAATCATTGACCTGGGCGAAAGAATAACCCTCGTTGCCCAGACGCCGGGTCAGCAGATCGGCGGTGTAGGTCGCCAGTTGCTGGGAAAACACCTGCCCTTCCTGAATCACCAGCAATGGCGTCAGCTGGTCTTCATCAATGGGGATATCACCCGCCAGTTCGACATTGCCGACACGGTAGCGCTTGCCCTCATCCACATTGATGGTGATATACACCTCACTGCGATCCGGGGTCACACCGACCTGGGTGGATTCCATGGAAAAGTTGATGTAACCGCGATCCAGATAATAGGAGCGCAATCGCTCCAGATCTCCGGACAGGCGTTCACGGGAGTAACGATGACGGCTGCCAAACGGCCACCAGGGACGGCGCGGGCGCAGCTCGAAAATACTGCGCAGTTCGCGGTCGCTGAACACCTCGTTGCCGACGATATTGATATCGCGGATACGGGCGGGACTGCCTTCGTAGATATTGATATTCAGGGCTACCCGGTTACGCGGCAGCGGCACGGCCTCGGTTTCGATCTGGGCATCGTAACGGCCCTGGGCCACATACTGGCGCTGCAACTCACCGGAAATCATTTCCAGCGTGGCGCGGCGAAAGACTTCTCCTTCGGCCAGACCGGCGTCGCGCAGCCCCTGGCGCAAGGCGCTTTCATCGATTGATCGATTGCCCTTGATTTCCAGTCGTGCCACCGAGGGCCGTTCGGACACCAGGATAACCAGCTGATCGCCATCGCGGCCAATCTGCACGTCCTCGAAGTCACCGGACGCATACAGACGACGCACCGCCTCGGCCACTTCCGACGTCCCGACCATGTCCCCGGACTGGATCGGTAGCGCCGAAAACACACGATCCACCGGCAGGCGCTGCAGCCCCTCGATGCGGATATCGCTCACACGGAAGCGTTCACTGGCCGCCGCGGCCTGAAAAAATGCTGTCCCTGCCAACCAGGCGCAGGCCAGAAGTACTAACACAAATCTCATGCAAACTGCCGCATCAGGTCGTTGTAGATGGCGAGGCTCATGAGGCCGAACACGACCATCATGCCCAGTCCCTGTGCCGTCGCCAGAAAGCGCTCCGACAGGGCCTTGCCGCGAATCATTTCAACCAGCGAGAACACTATCCAGCCGCCGTCCAGCATCGGAATCGGCAACAGGTTGATGATCCCCAGACTGACACTGAAGAACGCCAGGAACATCAGGAATGTCAGAATCCCGATGGCTGCGGTCTCCCCCGCCGCCTGCGCGATGGTGATCGGCCCCCCGAGGGTCTTCACCGACAAGTCACCGGTTATCATCTTGCCTATCGCGCCGAGGATCATACTGGTCTGCTGGCCAAGACGCGAGACGGCGGCCGGAATCGCTTCCACCGGCCCATAACGAATCTCGCGCAGCCCGCCCAGCATGACACCCGCACGGCCCAGCGTCTGGCCATCTGCCTCCACGGCGTCCGGTACCAGGGTCAGGCCCAGGGTTCGAGTGCCGCGACGCACTTCAAGTTCCAGCGTCTGCTGCGGCGCACCGCTGACCTGCGCGACCCAGTCGCCCCAATCGGCCACCGGCTCGCCGTTGACGCTGAGCACCCGGTCTCCGGGCTGCAGCCCGGCGCGCTCTGCGGCGCCTCCCGGCAGCACATCGCCCACCCGGGCCTGCAGGGAGCGTGGCGTGATGCCCAGCGCCTCCAGCAGCGGCCGCTCCGGATCGCGGGACCAGTCCGCGACAGGCAGGGCCACGGCGCGTTCCACACCATCCTCGCCACGGACGCCGATCTCCACGGTGCCTCGCTCGCCGACATGACGCAGCATGGCCATGCCGAACTGTTCCCAGGTCTGGATCTCGCGGCTGCCGACCCGCAGCAACTCGTCATCGGTGCGCAGGCCCGCAGTGGCAGCGGCGGATTCGGGCACGACCTCACCCACCACCGGCGCCATGCCAGTCTGTCCGCCCATCAGGATGATCCAGTAGAGGAACACCGCCAGAATCAGGTTGGCCGCAGGCCCGGCGGCGTAGGTGACGATGCGCTGCCACGGCGGCTTGCCGGAAAATTCCTCGCTTTCCTCGCCCGGCGCGATGTCGCAATCACGCCGGTCCAGCGGCTTGACGTAGCCCCCAAGCGGAATCGCGCTGATGACGAAATCGGTACCGGTGCGCTTGCTGCGCCAGGCCAGCAGGCGTGGCCCGAAACCAATGGAAAAAGTCAGCACGCGCACACCAAAGGCGCGCATGGCCAGATAGTGCCCGTACTCGTGGATCGCCACGATGATCAGGATGGTGACCGCAAATGCCAACAGGGTGCTCAACATGCCCTGGCCCTCTCGAGTATCAGTGTGCGGGCCTTGTCCCGGGCCAGCGCATCCACGGCCATCACGGCCTCCACATCCGGACAGCGCGGCACGGCAGTTTGTTCCAGCACTGCCTCGACCACTGCCGGAATACCGGTGAAATCCAGCCGCCGGTCCAGAAAGGCCGCCACGGCTTCTTCATTGGCGGCATTGAGCACCGCCGTCGCCACCCCACCGGCCTGCATGGCTTCACGGGCCAGCCGCAGGCAGGGAAAACGCACCTCGTCCGGTGCCTCGAAGTGCAGACCGGCCAGACGGGTAAAGTCCAGCCGCTCGGCGCCGGAATGGATCCGCTGCGGCCAGGCCAGGGCACAGGCAATCGGCGTGCGCATGTCCGGGGTGCCCAGCTGCGCCAGCACCGAACCGTCGTCATATTCCACCATGGAGTGCAGCACGCTCTGTGGATGCACCACCACCTCCACCTGAGCGGGCGAGACATCGAACAGCCAGCAGGCTTCGATCAGTTCCAGCCCCTTGTTCATCAGCGTGGCGGAATCCACCGAAATCTTCGGCCCCATGCACCAGTTGGGGTGCCGCACCGCCTGCTCCGGTGTGACCTGCATCAGCGCGGCGGCATCCAGGGTACGAAATGGCCCGCCGGAGGCGGTCAACAGCAATCGGCTGACGCCCTGCAGGCGCTGCTCGCCGATCGGCAGGCACTGGAAGATGGCGCTGTGCTCGGAATCCACCGGAATCAGCTCGGCACCGCTGGCCTTGACCGCATCCATGAACAGCGAGCCGGTTACCACCAGCGCTTCCTTGTTGGCCAGCAACACCCGCTTGCCCGCATCCACCGCAGCCAGTGTCGGCCTGACGCCTGCGGCGCCGACAATCGCGGCGACCACTGTGTCCACCTCGTCAGCCGCCGCCACCTGACACTGGGCCTGCGGCCCCGCCAGCACTTCGGTCTCCGATCCGGCTGCCCGCAGATGGTCGCGCAGGGCCTCGGCGGCCTGCTCATCCGCCAGCACCGCGTAGCGCGGCTGCCAGCGAAGGCACTGCTGCGCCAGCAGCGACCACTGGCTGCCTGCGGTCAGGGCGAAGACACGATAGCGTTCCGGGTGCAGCGCCAGCACTTCCAGCGTCTGGGTGCCGATACTGCCGGTGGACCCGAGCACGGTAACCTGCTGCACCCCTGTCATCGTCAGAGCCCCCCGGGCAGGCCGAACCAGCTCAGGCCCGCCAGCGCCACCGGCAGAGCTGCTGTGACGCTGTCGATGCGATCCAGCATGCCGCCATGGCCGGGCAGGATGGTGCCGCTGTCCTTCACCCCGCGCTGGCGCTTGACCATGCTTTCGAACAGGTCGCCGAGCACCGACGCCAGCACGGTCAAGGCGGCGACCACCAGCATCAGCGGCAGCGCCCCCGACACCGGCACGACAAACGGCACCAGGGCCGCCACTGCCAGCGCCAGCGCTACACCGCCAAACAGACCCTCCAGGGTCTTGCCGGGGCTCACGGCGGGGGCCAGCTTGCGGCGCCCGAAGGCGCGCCCGGCAAAATAGGCGCCGGTATCGGCGGCCCAGACCCAGACCAGAATGAACAACAGCGCCCACGGGCCCGCCAGGCCCAGTGCGCCACTGCTCTGGATATGCACCACCGCCGCCCAGGAAGGCACCAGCAGCAGCCAGCCCATCAGGGCCATGATCGGCAGGCGCGCCCATTTGCCCGCCGTGCGCGGATAGGTCACCACCAGCGCCAGCGCCAGCAACCACCACAGGGGCAGCAGCGTATAGAGCCACGACGGGGTCGCCCACTCGGCCAGCGCCATCAACACGGCGAGACTGGCCACCCAGAGCAGGCGCGTGGGCGTGGCCAGGCGGCCCATCAGGGCCGACCATTCCCAGCCGGCAATCAGGAAGAACACACCCGCCACCCAGGCGAAGCCGGAGCGACCGAGGAAAAACAGAGCGCCGAGTACGATCGGCAGCAGTACAAGCGCCGTGATGACGCGCTGTTTCAGCATGAGGAATCCTCCACACGGCCGCCGAAGCGACGCTGGCGCCCGGCGAAGTCCTGCAAGGCCATCGCCAGGGCCTGATCATCGAAGTCCGGCCACAGCACCGGTGAGAAATACAGTTCGCTGTAGGCCGCCTGCCAGAGCAGGAAATTGCTGATCCGGTGTTCGCCGCCGGTACGGATCAGCAGATCCGGGGGCGGCAGATCGGCCAGGCACAACTGCGCCGCCAGGGCCTGTTCATCAATCTGCGCCGGTGCCAGCTCCCCGGCCGCCACGCGCTCTGCCAGACGACGCGCGGCATGAGTGAGATCCCATTGTCCGCCATAATTGACCGCCACGGCGACCGTCATGCCCTGATTGGCGGCAGTGAGCGCCTCGGCCTCGGCCATGCCGCGTTGCAGGTCTTCGCTGAAGGCGGCCCGTTCACCGATAAAGCGCAGCCGGATACCGTTGTCATGCAACTCCGCCACACGCTCGCCCAGCGCCCGCAGGAACAGCTGCATCAGATGCCGGACCTCCTCGTCAGGACGGCTCCAGTTCTCGGAACTGAACGCGAACAGCGTCAGCGCCTCGATACCGCGCTCGGCACAGCCGCGAATCACGGCCTGCACCGCTTGCTCACCGGCGCGGTGGCCCTCCGCGCCCGGCAGATCGCGCGCCCGGGCCCAGCGGTTGTTGCCATCCATGATGATGGCCACATGGCGGGGCAATGTCGCAGTGCCTGCCATGGCCTGACGATCCCGTTCCTGCATAACCTACCCCGTATAACAAAACCGGGCTGACAGGCAGCCCGGCTCTTGTCGGCGCCGGGCGGCTGACCGCCCGCTCCGGTTCAGATCGACATCAGTTCGTCTTCCTTGGCCTTGAGGCGTTTTTCCACCTCGCCGACCATACGATCCGTCAACTGCTGGATCTGCTCTTCGCCCTTGCGCTCCTCGTCCTCGGAGATTTCCTTTTCCTTGAGCAGCTCCTTCAGGTCGCTGTTGGCGTCCCGGCGGATATTACGGATCGAGACCCGCGCCTGCTCTGCTTCACCGCGCACGACCTTGACCAGATCCCGGCGGGTTTCTTCGGTCAGCGGCGGCAGTGGCAAACGGATGACGGTGCCCGCAGTGGACGGGTTCAGGCCCAGGTCGGACTTCATGATGGCGCGTTCGATTTCCGGCACCAGTTGCTTGTCGAACGGCGACACGATCAGCGTGCGACCTTCCTCGACACCAATATTGGCCAGCTGCGACAGCGGCGTGTCCGCGCCGTAATAAGGCACAGAGATCACATCCAGCAGGCTCGGGTGAGCGCGCCCGGTGCGCACCCGCTTGAGCGCGGTATCCAGCGCCTCCAGGCTTTTCTTCATGCGTGTTTCAGCATCTTTCCTGATATCGTCGATCACCTGCAGATCCCCTTCTTCACTTGCTCACGTCACTCGGCGAGCGGACGGCCCGCTTCCACCAGGGTACCTTCGTTGCCGCCCAGCATCAGGTTCAGCAAGGCACCCTTCTTGTTCATGTTGAACACCCGCAGCGGCATGCTGTGGTCCTGGCACAGGCAGATGGCCGTCAGGTCCATCACACCCAGCTTGTTGGCCAGCACGTCGTCGTAGGTCAAGCGTTCATATTTTACCGCATCCGGGTTCTTCACCGGATCAGAATCGTACACACCATCGACCTTGGTGGCCTTGAGGACCACGTCGGCATTGATCTCGATGCCGCGCAGACAGGCAGCCGAATCGGTGGTGAAGAACGGATTGCCGGTGCCGGCGCAGAAAATCACCACTTCACCGTTCTTCAGATAGCGGATGGCATGGCGGTGATCATAGTGCTCCACCACGCCGCTCATCGGGATGGCGGACATCAGCCGGGTGCGGATGTTCGAGCGCTCCAGCGCGTCGCGCAGGGCCAGGGCGTTCATCACCGTAGCGAGCATGCCCATGTGGTCGCCTGCCACACGATCCAGGCCTGCTGCCTGCAGGGCGGCGCCACGAAACAGGTTGCCGCCGCCAATCACCAGCCCCACTTGCACACCGATACCCACCAGTTGGCCGATTTCCAGGGCCATGGCATCCAGTACCTTGGGGTCGATACCGAAGCCTTCCTCTCCCGCCAGCGCCTCACCGCTCAACTTCAGCAGAATGCGGTTATAGCGCGGCGACCGGTCCTTGCTTGCACTGGGCATATCCAACTCTCCACCGCTCATAAGATACCAGCCAGTTACCAATAGCCTGACAAGACGTCGCCTGATGCGACAGGTTCAGCGCCTGTGATGATGCGCCATTCACTGGCAGAGTGCCACGCCCGGGCGGGCGGCACCTGCAAAAACGCCTTGCCGGGAGACCCGACAAGGCGTTTGCGTGATATTACCACTGGCGATGAATCAACCCTTGTTGACCTGGGCCATCACCTCAGCGGCAAAATCGGTTTCCTCTTTCTCGATACCTTCGCCCACCACCAGACGGGTGAACGCCTGAATCTCGGCGCCGGCATCTTTCACCAGCTTGCCCACGGTGGTGTTCGGATCCTTCACGAACGGCTGCTCGACCAGGCTGATCTCCTTGAGGAACTTCTGGATGCGACCACCCAGCATCTTCTCAACGATCTCGGCCGGCTTGCCTGCCATGTCCGGCTGCGCGCGGATGATTTCCTTCTCGCGCTCCAGATCCGACTCCGGCACTTCAGACGGGTTCACCACTTGCGGTGCCACCGCCGCCACGTGCATGGCCACATCCTTGCCCAGCGCTTCGTCACCACCTTTCAGGGCCACCAGCACGCCGATCTTGCCGCCGTGCACGTAGGCACCCAGTGCCGATTCGGCGCTGAGGATGGCCGCGCGACGTACCTGGATGTTCTCACCGATCTTCTGGATCAGGGCTTCACGCGCCTGCTCCACGGTGCTGCCATCCGCCAGCTCGACCCCGGCGATGTCCGCCGCTTCGGTCTTGCCCGCCGCCAGAGCCGCTTCAGCCACCTTGTTGGCGAAACCGAGGAAGTTGTCATCACGGGCAACAAAGTCGGTTTCAGAGTTGATTTCCACCATGATGGCGGTCTTGCCGTCGCCGCTTACGGCCACGGCAATAGCGCCTTCAGCAGCGGTGCGGCCTGCTTTCTTGGCCGCCTTGGCCTGACCCGACTTGCGCAGGTCGTCGATGGCCCGTTCGATATCGCCCTCGGCTTCGACGAGTGCCTTCTTGCACTCCATCATGCCCAGGCCGGTGCGTTCACGCAGTTCTTTCACCAGAGCAGCAGTTACAGCAGCCATGATTAACCTCTCTTGCGGAATCCGGTTTTCAGTTGTGCGACGTATCGCCGATCAGGCCTGGGCTTCGCCCGCTTCCTCGACCTCGACAAAACCGTCACTGTCGCCACCCGGTGCCTGGGTCGCGGCGTACTGACGGCCTTCGATGATGGCGTCGGCCACGGCACCCACGTACAGCTGAATGGCGCGGATAGCGTCATCGTTGCCCGGGATGATGTAGTCCACACCGTCCGGGTTGCTGTTGGTGTCCACCACCGCGATCACCGGAATACCCAGCTTGCGGGCTTCCTGGACGGCGATGTCTTCGTGGTCCACGTCGATCACGAACAGGGCATCAGGCAGGCCGCCCATGTCCTTGATACCACCGATGGAGCGTTCCAGCTTCTCCATCTCGCGGCGGCGCATCAGCGCTTCTTTCTTGGTCAGCTTGTCGAAGGTGCCGTCGTTGGCCTGGGCTTCCAGGTCACGGAACCGCTTGATCGACTGACGGATGGTCTTCCAGTTGGTGAGCATGCCACCGAGCCAGCGGTGGTCGACGTACGGCATACCGCAGCGGGTTGCTTCTTCAGCCACCGCTTTCTGCGCCGCACGCTTGGTGCCCACGAACAGAATCTTGTTGTTGCTGGACGCCAGCTTGTTAACGAAACCCAGGGCATCGTTGAACAGCGGCAGGGTCTTTTCCAGGTTGACGATATGGATCTTGTTACGTGCGCCAAAGATGTAGGGCTTCATCTTCGGGTTCCAGAAACGGGTCTGGTGGCCGAAATGAACGCCCGCCTTGAGCATGTCGCGCATGGTTACGCTAGGCATTGTCTGTTTCTCCAGTTTGGGTTGGGCCTCCATGCTCCCGCATCACCCAACCCACCGGGCGGCGCCTGTATTCAGTAGAGGCAGTCCGCGTCAGGGGGGCACCCAGGGCCATGTGACGGAGCATGTGTGGATTTCCCTTGGCGCGGTCCCGACAGGTACAATGCGTACCCCTGCGGGCCGGACAGGGGCGCGCTTTATACCACGATCGCCCCCTGACAACAATCGTCATGCGATTGCTGACCGGCCAGACCACCGGATAAGTCACTGAATCAAGGTAAGAAATCGCCCAATGAGCATCAGCCTGAAGAGCCCCGAGGACATCACCGCCATGCGCGAGGCCGGCCGTCTGGCTGGCGAGGTCCTGGACATGATCGGTGAACACGTCCAGCCGGGCGTGACCACCGAACACCTGGACCGCCTGTGCCATGACTATATGGTGAACACCCAGCGGGTCATTCCCGCCTGCCTGGGCTACCGCGGCTTCCCGAAATCCGTCTGCACCTCGGTCAACCATGTCATCTGCCACGGCATCCCCAGCGACCGCAAGGTGCTGAAGAAGGGCGACATCATCAATATCGACGTCACCGTGATCAAGGACGGCTGGCACGGCGACACCAGCAAGATGTTCTTTGTCGGTGAGCCCTCAGTGCTGGCCAAACGCCTGGTCGAGGTGACCCGCGAGTGCATGATGAAGGGCATCGAACTGGTCCGCCCCGGCACCCGCCTCGGCGACATCGGCCATGCGATCCAGCAGCATGCCGAGTCACACCGCTTCTCGGTGGTGCGTGAATACTGTGGCCATGGCATCGGCAAGGTCTTCCACGAGGAGCCACAGGTGCTGCACTATGGCAAACCCGGTACCGGTCTGGTGCTGGAGGAAGGCATGGTGTTCACCATCGAACCGATGATCAATGCGGGCAAGCAGCACACCAAGCTGTTGCCCGACGGCTGGACGGTGGTCACCAAGGATCACAAGCTCTCTGCCCAGTGGGAGCACACCATCGCCGTCACCCGTGACGGCTTCGATGTGCTGACCCGGCGGCAGGAAGAAACCGACCTGGCATAATGCATGACATTTGAACCGGCCCTGACTCGCGAACAAATCACGGCGGCGCTGCGTGAGCACGCCGTGCCCGGCAAGGCCGCGCGCACCCTGCTGGCAGAGGGTCAGGCGCGTCTGGATGCCGCCTTCATGGAAACGCCCATTCGCGATCTGGTCGGCGGCCGCGCCCTGCTGGTGGACCGTATCCTGCAAGCAGGCTGGGACCTGTTCGCCCTGGAAGGCGGCTGCGACGGCTTCCCGGACATCGCCCTGGTGGCGGTGGGCGGCTACGGCCGTGGCGAGTTGCACCCGCACTCGGATGTCGATGTCCTGATCCTGCTGGCCAGCCCCCCGGGCGACGCCCTGTGCGGCAAGCTGGAACAGTTCATTGCCTTTCTCTGGGACACCGGCCTGGAAATCGGCCACAGCGTGCGCACCCTGGACGAGTGTGTGGACCTGGCCCGTGAAGACATCACCGTGGCCACCAATATCATGGAAGCCCGCACTCTGGCCGGTGACGACACCCTGCGCGCCCGCCTTGCCGAGCGCACCGGCCCCGCGCACATCTGGCCCACCGCCGACTTCTATGCGGCCAAGTGCGCGGAGCAAGTGGCGCGCCACCGCAAGCACAACGACACCGAATACAACCTCGAACCGGACATGAAGAATGCCCCCGGCGGCCTGCGCGACCTGCAAATGGTCGGCTGGGTGGCCAAACGGCATTTCGATGTGGACAGCCTCGACCAGCTGGTGGGCCTGGGCTTCCTCACCGCCCGCGAGTTCTCCATGCTCGAGCGCTGCCAGGAAGTGCTGTTCGAAATCCGCTGGGCCTTGCACCAGGTCAGCGGCCGCAACGAAAACCGCCTGCTGTTCGATCACCAGCGCCAGGTCGCAGCCCTGCTCGGCCACGAAGACTCCGACGCCAACCTGGCGGTGGAAGTGTTCATGAAACGCTTCTACCGCGTTTCGCTGGCCCTGTCGGTGCTCAACGAAATGCTGCTGCAGCTGTTCGATGAAGCCATCGTCCAGCACGACCAGCCCCAGCGCGTGCTGCCGCTGAACCGGCGCTTCCGGATTCATAATGATTACCTGGAAGTCACCGACCCGAAGGTGTTCGAGGAGCAGCCCTCCGCCCTGCTGGAAGTGTTCGTGGTGATGGCCCAGCACCCGGACCTGAAAGGCGTGCGCGCCAGCACCATTCGTGAAGTCATCGCGCATCGCAAACTGATCGACGATGCCTTCCGCGCCGACCCGCGCAACACCGCCCTGTTCATGCAATTGCTGCGCTCGCCGCATGCCCTGTTTACCCAGCTGCGGCGCATGAAGCGCTACGGCATCCTGGGCCAGTACCTGCCGGAATTCGGCAACATCATCGGCCTGATGCAGTACGACCTGTTCCACATCTACACGGTGGATGCGCACACCCTGCTGGTGGTCAAGAACATGCGCCGCCTGCGGCATGAGGACACCCGGGAAAAATTCCCCCTCGCCTGCGACGTCTTCTACCGCCTGCCGAAACCGGAGCTGCTCTACATCGCGGGGCTGTACCACGACATCGCCAAAGGGCGTGGCGGCGACCATTCCGAACTCGGCGCCGACGACGCCATCGCCTTCTGCCAGCGGCATGGTTTGAGCAGCTGGGATGCCAAACTCGTTGCCTGGCTGGTGCGCAGCCATCTGGTGATGTCGGTCACCGCCCAGCGCAAGGACATTGCCGATCCGGAAGTGGTGTATGAATTCGCTCGCCAGGTGGGCGATCTGGTGCATCTGGATTATCTGTATGTGCTGACAGTATCAGACATCAACGCCACCAATCCCGCCCTCTGGAACACGTGGCGCGACTCACTGCTGCGCCAGCTGTATATCGAAACCAAACGCGCCCTGCGCCGTGGCCTCAACAACCCGGTGGACAAGCAGGACTGGATCGACGAAACCCGCGACGAAGCCCTGCGCATCCTGCAACAGCGACAGCTTCCGGTGCAGCAGGTGGAACAACTGTGGGCCGGGATCGGCGACGAATATTTCCTGCGCGAAAACGCCGTGGATATTGCCTGGCACACCGAAGCCATGCTGGCCCGCGACAATCCCGACGCCCCACTGGTCCTGATCCGCGAAACCAGCAGCAGCCAGCACGAAGGCGGCACCCAGATTTTCGTGTACACACCGGATACCGAGAACCTGTTCGCCGCCACCGTGAACGCCCTGGATCAGCTCAACCTGACCATCATGGATGCGCGCATCATTACCTCCGCCGACGGCTTCAGCCTGGACAGCTATATCGTCCTGGACGAGCACGGCACACCGATCGGCAACGACCGGCCGCGCCTGGACGCCATCCGCGAAACCCTGACCGAAGCGCTGTCCGACCCGGGCAGCTTCGGCGACATAGTGCAACGACGCATGCCGCGCCGCCACCGCCACTTCAAGGTGCCGACACGGGTCATCATCAGCAACGACATCGTCAACGATCACACCGTGGTGGATATCCTGACGCTTGACCGCCCCGGCCTGCTGGCCCGCGTCGGACGTCTGTTCATGGAGTTCGGCCTGCTGTTGCAGAATGCCCGCATTGCCACCCTGGGCGAACGCGCCGAAGACGTCTTCTTCGTGACCCAGAAAGACGGCAGCCCGATCTCCGATCCGGCCCTGTGCGAACGGCTGCAACAACGCCTGATCGAAGAGCTGGACGACACCACGAGCGACGCCACCCTGCCCGCGAGCGGCCTCTCGATCTGAGCGCTTCACCTGTCAACAGAGCGAGACCCCATGAATCCTGATCTGGACCTGCTGCACCCCTACCCGTTTGAAAAACTGGCGCAGCTGTTCGACGGCCTGCCCCAAGGCGGCGCCCCACACATTGCGCTGTCGATTGGCGAACCCCAGCACCCGGCCCCGACCCTGGTGCAGGACGCCCTGCGTGCCCACAGCGCCGAACTGGCCCGCTACCCGACCACCCTCGGCCTGCCCGCCCTGCGCGAGACCATCGCTGGCTGGCTCAAGCGCCGTTTCCAGCTCGAACGCATCGCCGTCGAGCAGGTATTGCCGGTCACCGGTACCCGCGAGGCGCTGTTCGCCTTTGCCCAGGCCGTGCTCGACCGCTCGCAGCAGCCGAAGGTGCTGATGCCGAACCCGTTCTATCAGATCTACGAGGGCGCCACCCTGCTCGCAGGCGGCGAGCCGGAATACCTGCCGTGCACACCGGAGCACGGCCTGCAACCGGACTATGACGCCGTGAGTGCCGACACCTGGCAGCGCTGCCAGCTGCTGTATATCTGCTCCCCCGGCAACCCCACCGGCGCCGTCATGAGCATCGACCAGCTCCAGTCGCTGATCCGCCTGGCCGACGAACATGATTTCATCATCGCCTCCGACGAGTGCTACTCGGAAATCTACGACCAGACACCCCCGCCGGGTCTGTTGCAGGCGTGCGACGCCATGGGTCGCCACGACTACGCCCGCTGCGTGGTGTTCCACTCGCTATCCAAGCGCTCCAACCTGCCCGGTCTGCGTTCCGGCTTTGCGGCGGGCGACGCCACCGTGCTCAAGCAGTTCCTGCGCTACCGCACCTACCACGGCTGCGCCATGCCCCCGCACCATCAGCTGGCCAGCATCGCCGCCTGGAACGACGAAGCCCACGTGCAGGAAAACCGCCGTTTGTACCGGGAAAAATTCAGCGCCGTCCTGAATATCCTTCAGCCAGTCATGAACGTCAGTGCACCGGAAGCGGGCTTTTATCTCTGGCCAGAAGTGCCGGGTGGCGATGACGAGCACTTCGCGCGCGAACTCAAGCGCACGGAAAACGTCACCGTGCTGCCGGGACGCTACCTGTCCCGCGAGGTCGCAGGCCTGAACCCGGGGGCGGGCCGCGTGCGCATGGCACTGGTGGCCACACTGGAGGAATGCGAGGAAGGCGCGCGCCGGATCCGTCGCTTTATCGAACATACCTATTGAGGGAGCAGCCGCTGATGACGGTCACGATCTACGGTATCAAAGCCTGTGACACCATGAAGAAGGCGTTTACCTGGCTGGACGAAGCCGGTATCGACTACACCTTCCACGATTACAAGAAAGCGGGCACGCCGAAATCAAAGGTCGCGGCGTGGATCAAGCGCGAAGGCTGGGAAGTCATCATCAACCGGCGCGGCACCACCTGGCGCAAGCTGCCCGAAGACGTTCGCGCTGACATGGATGCAGCCTCTGCCGTGGACGCTGCCGTCGAGAATCCCTCGCTTATCAAGCGGCCCGTGGTGGAGTATCCCGGCGGGTTGCTTGTTGGCTTCTCACCTGATGACTGGGCTGTTGTGTTGGGTTAGTTGTTTCCATGCTTTGTTGGTTTGGGGGTTTTGGCCCTCGGGGGGCGGGTAAAGGGTTTCTGGACACGCCGTGAATACATCCATGTAGGCTCTCGTTCGGCAT
>PNLU01000025.1 GCA_013823245.1 Alcanivorax sp. | reverse complement strand
GGCGGCGGCGTGACCCAGCCCGCCCGTGCGCACATAAGGCAGGCTCAGGAACAGTGCCGTGCAGGCGGTGCGGCTGAGGAGCGGCGCCAGCAGCAGTGACAGCAAGGCCAGCAGGGTGCCCAGGCTCAGTAATGTGGCCAGTGCGGCCGTGCGGGCCAGCAGCACCAGCAACAATGCACAGACCCCCGCCGGCCCGCTGGCCGGGTCCTTCATGATGCGCAGGGTACGCTCACGATCCCCATGACCGCCCAGCCAGGCGTCGGCACTGTCGGCCAGACCGTCCAGGTGCAGCGCACCGGTCAGCAGCACCTGCGCAGTAACCAGCAGAATGGCCACCGGCCAGACCGGCAAACCGCCCAGCACCGCCAGCCAGGCCATGACCAGTTGAATCAGCCCCAGCAACACGCCGACCAGTGGATAGGCGACCACGGCTCGCCCGTGGTCCGCAGTGTCGATCTCCCCCCTCAGGCGCACGGGCAGTCGGGTCAGCAGGGTCAGGGCCAGCGCGAAGGCTCGCATCAGTGCGCGCCCTGGCCATGACTGGTGAGACTGAGCAGGCGCCCATGGGGCGTCAGGTCCATGCGTACCCGGGTGCGGCAGGCAAAGGGCACCTGGAAGCCCGCCATGGCACGCGCTGGCGACAGGCCCAGCACCTCGGCCAGCATCATACGAATGACACCTCCGTGGGCGACGATCAGCAGATGCTCTGCGGGCGGCGCCTCGATCAGCGTCTGCCAGGCTCCGGCTACGCGCTGATGAAACGCGCTCAGGGGCTCACCACCGGGCGGTGGGTGGCCTTCGGCATCGGCCCAGAACGCGGCCAGACGGCCCGGGTCTCGCGCCTCCACCTGTTCGGGTGTCAGGCCCTCCCAGTGGCCGAAGTTGATCTCGCGCAGGTCGGGTACCACGGTCAGTGGCAAATCGCGCGTGCCGGCCAGGTCGCGGGCGAAATCCCGGCACCGGCGCAGCGGGGAGCTGATGACGTGTTGCCAGCCCTGATCGCGCCCGGCGGCATCGCGCATCTGCGCCCAGCCGGTGTCGCTCAGCGGGTCGTCGCGCTGACCGCGATACATGATGCCGCCCTCGGGCTCGCCGTGGCGCAGCAGGTCGATGATGCAGGTCGTGATAGAGGTCACAGATGAGGGTCCGGTGGCGAAAGCGAGGCATGAAGGTAGTGAGCGTGGCCGTAAAGGGCAAGCGCTATGCCGGGGTTGTCGCGGCGCTATGACAATAAAAGGCGCAATTTGACAAAGTGTGACACGGTTCACATTGATCTCTTCTTCACGCTAATATCGACGTGCACCGGGCGTGCAGTGAGGGGGCGCAGTATGTCCACGGAACATGGCATGGCGTCGGGCGTGCCGTTCGATTCGCTGGATACAGCAAGCCTGCCGACCGAAGAGGGTTACGCGATCTGGCGTGAAAGCCTGTCGCCGCTGTTTCATGCCAGGTTGGCTGACGAGTCCGCAGGCCACTGCAGGGCTCGCATCGACAGTTACGATTTGCAGCATCTGTTACTGGCCCGCAGCGAGTTTCCAGAGAGCCTGTACGAGCGTGGCCTGCATCACACTGCCGACGGCGGTGCTGATCCGCTTCTGGTACAGCTTTATATGCGCGGTGGTTATCAGGGGCATAACGGTCACCGCCCGGTACGCGTGAACCAGGGCGACATCAGTTTGCTCGACATGGCTGATCCGCTGGCGACCCGTGCGCAAGCCTCGACAGTGCTGTCGCTGGTGATTCCCCGCGAACTGGTTCGTGACGCGGGCAAGTTGCCGTGTGGAGCTGTGTTGCCTGCCGCTTCGCCCATGGCGGCCATTCTTGGCAATCACCTGCTTACCGTGTGGCGGCAGTTGGCCCATGTCGGCCCAGAGACGCTGGGGCCCGTTAATGAAACGCTGGTGGCGACCACGGTGGCGGCCTTTCGCGGATTGCGGCAGGACCCGGAGCAGGCCCTGGCCGGGTTGCCCGAACAGGCCCGGCGTGAGGCGGTATGCGCCTACATATTGCGCTGCCTTGGCCAGGATGATCTGAGCCCGGAGCACTTGTGCCGGCAGTTTGGTTTTTCACGAGCAGGGTTATACCGGCTGTTCGAACCGCTGGGCGGTGTGGCGGGTTTCATTCGTGAGGCGCGCTTGCGCCGTTGTTACGACGAACTGGCACGCCCGGGGGTGCTGGGGCGCCCGCGACGCGTCATTGATGTGGCGATGCGCTGGGGCTTTAACAGCCAGAGCCACTTTACTCGCCTGTTTCGGCGCACCTTTGACGTGCTGCCGGGCGACTTGCTGGCGGCCAGCGAGGAGGCCAGCCGTGCATCAACGGATGATCGCAGCAGCGCGTCGACGTCGCGCCCGGCGTTGCGTCAGTGGCTGGCCCGGCTCTGCCGGGAGCCTGTGGAGCGCTGAAAACAGAGACAGGTGGGCAAGCAATCCGAGACAGGTAGACAAGCCGTTCATGTAACCGGGTCACAGAATAGCAATTGCTCATTACAGGACCTGCTCAAGAAAGGGTTCGGGTGTGCGTTGCAAGATGTTCAGGGTTGGGTCCGGCGTGGGGAAGCGCCGAATACAAGCATTGTGCCAAGCGGGCCTGACAGGAATGCGGGTGTCCGGGCGCAAAGGGGGAATCATGCAGGTTTCACGTTCAGCGTGGTCTGCCATCATGTACCGGTTCCACGTCACGGACTGGTTGTCCGTGCGCTTGTGGGCGGTGCGTGTGATCGGTGTCGGCGTATTTTGTGGCGCCGTCGCGATCCTGATTGCTGAAAAGCTTTAATACGTCTCTTGATTAACAGTCTCACCGGCATGGGCGCATTGCCCATGCCGGTTTTTTTAACCCCTTTCCACACCGGCTTGCTCGAAACTTGCCATCTCGTTGTGCAACACGCAGGCGGCCCGCATCAGGGGTACGGCCACGGCCGCGCCACTGCCTTCACCCAGACGCATGCCGAGTTTCAGCAACGGCTCTGCGCCCAGTGCGTTCAGCACATGCTTGTGTCCGGGTTCGCCGGAGCGATGGGCAAAGTGCAGCCAGTCGCGTAATGCCGGGGCGTGGCGCACTGCCGCCAGCGCAGCGACGGAAACAATAAAGCCGTCTACCAGAACCGGCAGCCGTCGTGCGGCACAGCCGAGCAGGGCACCGGCCAGCGCGACGATCTCGAAGCCGCCCAGCGACGCCAGCGCTGTCATCGGGTCACGCGACCGTGTGCCATGGGTGTTGGCATGGCGTTGCAGCGCCACCTCGATCACGCGCGTCTTGTGCGTCACACCCCGCTCGTCCAGCCCGGTACCCGGGCCGGTGAGCGCATGTGCAGGACGATTCAGCAATGCACACGCCAGTGCGCTGGCGCTGGTGGTATTGCCGATGCCCATCTCGCCACCAATAAACAGGTCCGCACCGGCGTCTACAGCGCGCGCCGCCGCTGCATCCCCTGCGGCCAGCGCCTGATCCCGCTGGGCAGGCGTCATGGCATCGGTGCGGGCGACATTCGCGGTGCCGGGGCCCACTCGGGCATTCCGCGCGGCGGGGTGCGGCAGGCCGAGGGTGCCGGTGTCGATGATCTCCAGCGTGGCGCCCAGCTGCCTGGCCAGCACACTGATGGCGGCACCGCCGCTGGCAAAGTTGGCGATCATCTGTGCGGTGACCGCCTGCGGAAAAGCGGAGATGCCTTCCTCGCACACACCATGGTCGGCAGCAAACAGCGCGATATGAACGCGCTCCACTGAAGGCCGCTCGCGACCCTGCTGGGCGGCGAGAGCGATGGCCAGTTGCTCAAGCCGACCGAGTGAACCGGCCGGCTTGGTCAGGTTGGCCTGGCGTGCCCGGGCGTGATCCGCAAAGGTGGCGTCCGGTGCTTTCACGGCGCGGTCTCGTTGTCGCCCTCTGGCGCAAGCATGAAGCTGGTGCCAATCGGGTTGCCGGAGGTATTGATGCGGCGCACCGTTGCGCCGGTGTCCGGATCAATAACGTAAAGACCCGGCGCCAGAATATCATCGCGATTGTTGTCGACGATCAGGCCGAGACCCACCCAGAGTTGCTGCTGGGGGCTGACGGCGAGGCTGGTGACATGTTGTGCCTCGATGTTTGCCACCACATCGCCAACATCTCCGGTAACCGGGTTGAGGCTGCGCAGGGCATTGTTCATCCAGCCGCCATAGGTCACCAGAAAGGCGGTGGTGTCGTCGATCACAGCGACGCCGGCAATGCCGCCCAGTTCGGCGCTGCCTTCAACAAGCCGGGAGGCTTCATAGGTCTCGGTGTCGATCTGATCAATACCGCTCAGATTATTGCTGCCGTAGTTGCCAATGCTCTGTACCAGCAGTCCGACATCCGGATGATGGGTGATGTGTTCCGGGTTGCGGGCAAGCAGCGGGATGCCTGGCAAGTCACCTTCGCCGTGGCCGGTGTCGATTTCTTCATCGGTGTTGATATCAAAAACGGCGACGTAGCTGGTGTTGGCAGGGTCAAAGGGGCGCGGGTTGTCATCGGCATCAAAACCGCCCAGGCGTTGCAGCGTGATAAACAGGCGATCATCAACGATGACGCCGCTGGACATACGCGGTACGTCGAAGCCATCCGGTGTGTAGTGCGACAGATCCAGCGAACCGATATGAAAATCTTCCTCATGGGTAGCCGTGGGGTCGACGATCCAGGCATGGGTGCTGCCGTAACGCAGCAGATAGGCTTTGTCATCGCTGGCGAAGATCATCGTATAAGGGTTGCTGGAGGCTTCGTCGCCAGCTTCCAGCGCGCTGTAGCGCCAGGTGAACAGGGCGGGCTGATGGATATCCACCTTGTTGATGCGGTCGGTCTGGAAACGCTCGATCAGGTAATAGTCACGGCCATGGGCGACGACCGAAATATCGGACGCCGTGCTGTGATAAGGACCATAGGCCCGCCCCGGGGCTTCATCCATGTCGATCAGATCAACACCGCCGGAGGAAAAATCCGACGCAGCAGTGGTGACCACCGCAACGTTGCCGTCGAAGTTGGGGCGGCGATCGCTGCTGCCGGAACTGCCGCCGCAGGCGGCCAGCAGCAGTGTCAGCAAAGGCAACAGGGTCAGGCGCGAGAACAATGCATATTGATGGCGCATGGTGTGCTCCAGGTTGAGGGTTACAAGGCGATATCCAGTGTCACGAAGGCAGCACGGCCGACATCGGGAAAACGGTTGAAGTCCTGATAGCGGCGGTCGCTGATGTTGCGCACCTCCAGATCCAGCCGCAGGCGGGACGCATGCTGCCAGCGCGGCAGCCAGCCGAGTCGTGCGTCCATCAACACGCGACCGTCAGCACGCAAGGCGTTGACCGAGTCGTAATAGAGTTCGTCGTCGTAGCGGCCCAGCAAGGCCAGTTCGAAGGCGCCGATCCGCCAGTGGCTGCCGGCGCGTGCGCTGCGGTGATAGAGCCCGGGCAGTTTTCGCCCGTCGCGATCGGGGATATTGGCCGAGCGGCTTTCGGAGTCCAGCCAGGTGCCATGCATATCCAGAGACCAGCGGCGGGTGACGTCCAGTCGCGCTTCCGCCTCGATGCCGACCAACCGACCCTCGCTGTTGATATACCGTCCCACGCCGCGGGCGTCATAGATGGTGACGATGGCGGGGGACAGGTCGCGGTGAAAGCCGGTTAATGCGAGGCGATATCGTGACCCGTCCAGCGTCACGCCAAGTTCCGTGTTGAGGGCCTCTTCGGCTTCCAGGTTCGGGTTGCCGATAAACGAACCCTGCTGCCCGAAGCGTTCCACCAGGGTCGGCAGGCGTGCCTGGCGTGATACGTTGGCCTGCACACTCAGCGCCGGTGTCAGGGCATAGCGGCTGCCCAGGTGCCAACCGTGATACGTGCCGGTGACGCGCTCGCGTGAGGCGTTGCCGTCGGTGCCCACATCATCGGCATCGTCCCGCAGTGCGGTGTGGCGCAACACGGCCTGGGTCTGCCAGCGTGCGTCATCACTATGCCATTCGTGGCTGAGGGCACTGGCCAGCACGCGCCGCTCGCGCTGGCCGGAGCGTTCCGGTTGCAAACGATTGTGCTGAAACTGATCGTAGTGCTGCATGTCCAGCGCGACGCTGAAAATATGCCCGCCCTGCAACCAGCTGAGCGCATTGTGCAGGCCGACCTGGTCCGTGTCGGTGGCAACATCGTAGGTGTCGGTGCCGACGCGCCCGGTGCGATCGACGTAATGTTCATCGAATTGCGCCACCAGCAGCCGGTGACTGTGGTGCAGGCGACCGGCGAAAGGTTGCTGCCCGCGATATTGCAGCTGCGCGCGCTGCTGGGAGCGTGTCAGCCGGGCGCGGTTGTTGGCCCAGTTCTGGATGCTGGGCACGCCCTGATCCTTGTCACTCCATTGCCACAACAGATCGATACGGTCGCCGTTTTCACGGGCCAGGTTCAGTCGTGCGCTGGCGTCATCCTGGCGCACATCGGCGTTACGACGCCGCGTGCGCGCACCGTCATTGGGGTTGAACCAGTCGGCGTGATTGTCGAAGGGAAAATCGTTGTCGGCGGCCTGATGATTCAGTGACAGCCAGTAACCTAGCCGGTCTTGCTGGCCCCCGGTAAAAAGCCCGGCCCGGCGCGTACCGAAACTGCCGCCGCCCAGACGCAGGCGTAGCCGCTCGGCGTCGGCGGTATCCAGTGATTCCAGAGCGATGGCACCACCAATCCCGGCTTGCGGATAACGCGCCGGGGCCTGGCCCGCATAGATATGAATCCGGCCGATGTCGTGTAACGAAATCTGCGTGGCATCGAAACCGCCATACAGCGGATCGTTAAGCAGCATGCCGTCCAGAAACACCGGTAATTGCCGACCGCTTGCGCCACGCAGTGTCAGCGTGCTGGCGCTGCCCAGGCCGCCGCTCTCGCGCAACTGCATGCCGGGCTGGTCGCGCAGGGTGTCCGCCAGTGTGGTAATTCGGTGGGCAAAAGTCTCGCGTTCGATCACGCGCACGGTGCCCGTGCTGCCGAGATGATCGTCGGCCGCGTTCAGGGCGCGGGCGTGCACCGGCACCGGCTCCAGCGTGGCGGGTGGCCGGGCCTGCACAGGCCATGCACAGACAACCAGCAGGGCCGGCAGCAGGGCCGACAGCAGGCGAAGTGCGATCATGATGATCCCCCGTGCGGGCACAGGCGTGCCCCACAGTCTGCGGTGTTGGTTCTGGCAGCTATCAGGGGGGTGGAACGAAGAAACCCCACGCAACAGCCCACCGCAGTTGCGTCGATAGCCGGTGGCAGGCCGGTATCCGGGCTCTCGGTTGAAGGGGCTCCGTTGAAGAGCGCGCCTTCGGCATGACGCCTTCCCGCGCGTTGCGCAGTGGCTGGCGTGATCAAACGCCGGTCATGCCTGTCACCGATCACCGTTGCGGGGGCAGCGCTGGTCTTGGATTGAATCCGCACCAGACTTCCCGTTTAACGTCCTCGCGGACGCACCTGCCACGGTCGTGAAATCTCCGCGCATCCTAGACCGGCGAGGA
This sequence comes from Alcanivorax sp., assembly GCA_013823245.1. Lineage (GTDB taxonomy): Bacteria > Pseudomonadota > Gammaproteobacteria > Pseudomonadales > Alcanivoracaceae > Isoalcanivorax. Next base: position 26,159 of record PNLU01000025.1, on the reverse strand, counting down.
GAAAAGTCAACCGGAGGGCATCGCCCGGACTGGTCAGCAGCAGGCACCTCACGCACACTGTCGCTCCGTTTTCTGATGGCCCAGGCCACCCGACGCATGTCTGTCTCGATGTCCCTGCTGACTTCCTTGCCGCTGGTGGTGGCCAGCGCGCTGCTGCTGGATGCGCTCCTGGGTGAGCCGCGCCGCTGGCATCCGCTCGTGGGGTTCGGCCGCCTGGCCGCCATGCTGGAGACGCGTCTTAATCGAGCACCGGGGTCGGTAGGGGCGGGTCTGCTCGCGCTCGGCCTGCTGGTGTTGCCAGCGGTAGCGCTGGCGTTCTGGTTGAGCCGCTGGCTCGACGGTGTGTTGCTGTTTGCGTTGCATGTGCTGGGATTATGGTGGGCGTTGGGCTGGCGCAGCCTGGCTGAACATGCGCGCGCCGTAGCCATACCCCTGACCGCCGATGATTTGCCACAGGCGCGGCAGCAGGTGGCGCGCCTGGTCAGCCGCGATGCGGCGCAACTGGACGAGCAGGGTGTGGCCGCCGCAGCCACGGAATCGGTGCTGGAAAACGGTGCCGATGCGGTGTTCGCCAGCCTGTTCTGGTTCGCGCTGGCGGGCCTGCCGGGTGTGGTGCTGCATCGCCTGGTGAATACGCTGGATGCCATGTGGGGATATCGCACCCCGCGCTTTCTGTATTTCGGCCGGGCGGCGGCGCGGCTGGATGATGTGCTCGGCTGGTTGCCTGCGCGGCTGGTGGCGTTGACCTATGCGCTGGTGGGGCACGGCCGGGGCGCGCTGCGTTGCTGGCGGCGTCAGGCGCAGCAGTGGGACAGCCCCAATGCCGGGCCGGTGATGGCGGCGGGCGCTGGCGCCTTGCAAATCAGGCTGGGCGGCCCGGCGCCTTACCATGGGGGTTGGCGCCAACGGCCTGTGCTGGGCGAAGGCGAGGCGGCATCGGCAGATTCGATTTTGGCCGCGTTGCGTTTGCTGCGGCGGGGCCTGGTGGTTTGGGTGATTGTGATGATGGGCATCGCTGCCACATGACCGACGACCTTTCCCTTGAACACGGCGGCCGTCTGCATCGCGCGGCGCAGCAGTGGCATCGCCCGGTGGGCCAGTGGCTGGACTTGTCCACGGGCATCAGCCCGTGGAGCTATCCCCTGCCGCCGGTGCCGCGCGAAGTCTGGCAGCGCCTGCCGGATCCGGATGACGGTCTGTTGCCGCAGGCGCGGCGCTGGCTGGGGGCGCCGGACCACAGTGGTTGCGTGCTGGTGCCGGGTACGCAGAGCGCCATCCAGAGCCTGCCCTGGTTGTGGCGCACGCAGTACGGCGTGGCCCGGGTAGGTGTGCCCGCCGTGGGCTATGCCGAGCACGCCCGCTGCTGGGCGGCGGCCGGGCATCAGGTGCAGTTGCTGCACCCCGGCCAGGTTGATGCGGCGCTGCCGACGCTGGACGTGCTGGTCTGGCTGAACCCGAACAATCCCACCGGGGAACTCACGGGCGACGCCGTCTTGCGCCGTTGGCAGGCGTCACTGGCGCAGCGCGGAGGCTGGCTGATTCTCGACGAAGCCTTTGTGGAAGCCGCGCCGGTGGCATCGCTGGGGCCGCTGTGCGGTGCGCCGGGTCTCTGGGTGCTGCGCTCCCTGGGCAAGTTCCATGGCCTGGCGGGCGTGCGCGCCGGGGTGGTGGGTGGCCCGGCAGAGGCCTGTGCGCAATTGGCCGAGCAAGTCGGCCCCTGGGCGTTGAGCGGCCCGGCGCGCTTTGCGCTATGTGCAGCCGTTTCCGATACTGATTGGCCGATTAGCCAGGCCCGCCGACTGGCGACCATGGCCCGGGCGCTGGATCGCGTCCTGCAGGCCCGGGGGCTGACACCTCAGGGAGAGTGCGACCTGTTCCGCTACTGTCTTACCGACGAGGCCGGGCCGCTGTATGAGGCGCTGGCCCGTCAGGGGGTTCTGGTTCGGCTGCTGACATCGCCGTCCGCACTGCGTATCGGGTTGCCCGCCGATGACGATGGGTTGCTGCGGCTGGATCGGGCGCTGGCACAGGCCATGCGCTGAAGCTGAAGTTGGCGCTCCGCAGGCGCTGTGCTACTGTCGCCGCGCATTCAGGTGTCCCGCAAGGGAGAAACGGGAAGACCGGTGAGGCCACAGGCCAAACCCGGCGCTGCCCCCGCAACGGTGATCGGTTACAGGCATGACAGGGCGCTCTCAGGGCCCGGCCACTGCGCAATGCGTGGGAAGGCGTCATGCCAGGAGTGAAAATTCCAGCCGTCAGCCCGGAGACCGGCCTGAATCGAACGCCAGAGGTTGCGGTGGGCAACCAGGGGGCGCCGACAGGCCTGTCCGCCGGACCACCGCGCCTGCCGTTCCCTGTTTTGTCTGTGTCTGCCGCCACCCCTGATACGCTAATTGGAACCCCGGGTGCGGTGCCATGCCCATGCGTCTGTTGTTAGCGACAACACGACTGTTGATGACAAGCCTGGCCATCACGACGAGCTTCGCCGTCGCGGATGCGCCTGCACGGTGTGTGCTGGATGATGACGGCCACCGGGTGTGTCTGGAACGCCCGGCGCAGCGGGTGGTGGCGTTGTCCCCCGGTGCCACGGAGCTGGTCTACGCAGCCGGTGGCGGCGCCCGTATGGTGGCGGCAGTGAATTACAGCGACTACCCGCCGGAAGCGGCCAAACTGCCGCAACTGGGTAGTAACCGGCGGCTGGATCTGGAAGCGCTGCTGGCGCTGGACCCGGACCTGATTCTGGTGATGCCGTCCGGCAATCCGCCGGAGCAGGTGGCGACGCTCGAACGGCTCGGCCGCACGCTGTTTATTTCCGAACCGCAGACGTTTGAAGAGGTGGCCAGCTCGCTGGAGCGGCTGTCGATCCTGCTGGGCAGCGAATCGGAAGGGCATCAGGCAGCGGCGGATTTCCGCCAGGGCATCGAGGCGTTGCGCCTGCGTTACCGTGATGCCGCGCCGGTGCCGCTGTTCTATCAGGTCTGGGATGAGCCCCTGATGACGGTGAACGACAGCCATTTTATTCATCAGGTGATTGATCTGTGCCGGGGCGAAAATATCTTTGCGGCCCTGCCGCGACAGATCCCTCGCATCAGCCTTGAGTCGGTGCTGCAACGCAATCCCGAAGCCATCGTGGCCGGGGGCATGGGCGAAGAAAACACCGACTGGCTGGATGACTGGCGCCACTGGCCCGACCTGAAAGCCGTGCAGCGCGATAACCTGTTCTTTGTGGCGCCCTCACTGATCCAGCGCCCCACGCCGCGTCTGTTGCAGGGCGCCCGTGATCTGTGCGCGCATCTGGATACTGCCCGTGCGCGGCGTTAATCGAACGATTTTCGTGTTTGCGCTGCTGGTGCTGGCTGCGCTGCTGGCGTTGCTGGGTGCGGTGGCGTTTGGCAGTGAGCCGATTTCCCGCCAGCAATTGATTGCGGTTTTCGGCGGCGGCGGTGAGCCGCTGCACCGGATTCTGGTGCTGGAGTTGCGCGCCCCGCGCGCGCTGGCAGCGTTTGCTGTGGGCGGCTTGCTGGCCGTGGCCGGGGCCTTGATGCAGGTGCTGTTGCGCAACCCGTTGGCGGACCCCTATGTGCTGGGTTTGTCGGGTGGTGCGGCGGTGGGCGCGCTGGGTGCGATGTTCCTGGGGCTGGGGCTGCTGCTGGTGCCGACAGCCGCGTTCGGCGGCGCGCTGATCTCGGCGCTGCTGGTCTTCGGTCTGGCGCATGGCACCGGCAGCTGGACACCTACCCGTTTGCTGCTCACCGGTGTGGTGGTTGCGGCGGGCTGGGGTGCGCTGATTACGCTGATGCTGGCATTGAGCCCGGCGGAGCGTTTGCCGGGCATGCTCTATTGGCTCATGGGCGACCTGAGCTATGCGCGCAGTCCCTGGCCTGCCGTCACGGTGTTGCTGCTCGCCTGCCTGGTATTGTTGCCGGCGGGGCGTACGCTGAACGTATTGGCCCGTGGTCCTTTGCAGGCGGCGGCTCTTGGCGTCGCGGTGCGGCCGGTGGAGTGGGGCATCTATGTGCTGGCGAGCCTGCTGACGGCGGTGGCGGTGACCACGGCGGGCAGCATCGGTTTTGTCGGCCTGATCGTGCCGCATATGCTGCGTCTGGTGTTGGGTAATGATCAGCGTGTGATCCTGCCTGCGGCGGCGCTGGCGGGCGGGGTGCTGCTGACCGTGGCCGATACCGTGGCGCGCACGGCGCTGGCGCCGGAGCAGTTGCCGGTGGGAGTAATTACCGCGTTATTGGGCGTGCCGACGTTCCTGTTCCTGCTGCACAGGAGTCGCGCCTCATGATGCAGATCACGGACCTGGTGCTGGATATTCCCGGCCGTGCCGATGGCCGCGCGCTGACCCTGGAACTGGCCGCCGGGCAGGTGTGGGGCGTGCTGGGCCCTAATGGCGTCGGCAAGACTACCTTGTTGCACACGCTGGCCGGATTGCGCACGCCGCGCTCGGGTGTTGTGTGTCTGGCAGATCAGCCACTGGCCCGCTTGTCACGCCGCAAAGTGGCGCAACGGCTGGCGGTGGTATTCCAGGAACGCCAGGACGGTTTTCCGTCCACGGTGATGGAAACCGTGTTGATCGGCCGCCACCCGTTCCTGTCGCCCTGGCAGATGGAGGGCGGCGATGATCTGGCCCGGGCGCGGACGGCGCTGGAGCGGCTGGACCTGTGGCCGTTGCGCGACCGCCTGTTGTCTACCTTGTCCGGCGGCGAACGTCAGCGCGTGGCGCTGGCCATGGCGCTGACCCAGGCACCGGAGATATGGCTGGCGGACGAGCCCACCAATCATCTTGATTTGCACCATCAGGTCAGTGTGATGCAGATGCTGCGCGCCGAAGCGGACGCGGGGCGTACCGTATGCCTGTGCCTGCACGACCTGAATCTGGCGGCGCGCTGGTGCGACCATTTGTTGTTGCTTTATCCCGACGGCGAAGCCTGCTGGGGCCCGGCCAGCACCATGCTGGTGCCCTATGCGCTGGAAAAACTTTACGGCCAGCCACTGGCCGTAGCCAACATCGACGGCGCGCCGGTTTTTGTGCCGCGCGTCTGAAGTGACTGACGAGGATTCCCCATGCGAGAAGACGCCAAAGACCCGAAACGCCACGCCGAGCGCATGGCCCGCAAACAGAAAATGATGCAAGCCCGCATCAAGGAAGCCGACAAGGCCCAGGGCATCCTGCTGGTCCTCACTGGCCCCGGCAAAGGCAAAAGCAGCTCCGGTTTCGGCATGGTGGCGCGTGCCCTCGGCCACAAGATGAAAGTGGGCGTCGTGCAATTTATCAAGGGCAGTTTCAGCACGGGCGAAGAACGTTTTTTCCGCGCTCAGGACAATGTGGATTACCACGTCATGGGTGAGGGCTATACCTGGGATACGCAGGACCGTGAGCGCGACAGCCGCAAGGCGGAAGAAGCCTGGGAGATCGTCAAGCGTATGCTTTCAGACGACAGCTACAGCCTGATTGTGCTGGATGAATTGAACATTGCCCTGCACTACGAATATCTGGATCTGGATCGCGTGCTGGACGATTTGCAGAACCGGCCGCCGATGCAGCATGTGGTGGTCACCGGCCGCAATGCACCGAAAGAGCTGATCGACTTGGCGGACACCGTGACGGAAATGAAAGAAGTGAAACACGCCTTCCGCGATCAGGGCGTGCGCGCCCAGAAAGGCGTTGAACTCTAACGCCCTGATGATCCAGGGCACCACCTCCGATGCAGGCAAGAGCACGGTGGTGGCGGCCCTGTGTCGCCTGCTTGCCCGGCGCGGCGTATCGGTGGCGCCGTTCAAGCCGCAGAACATGGCGCTGAACAGTGCGGTCACCGTGGACGGCGGTGAAATCGGTCGCTCCACTGCGTTGCAGGCCGAGGCCTGCGGCATCGCCGCGCACAGCGACATGAACCCGGTGTTGCTGAAACCGCAATCCGATACCGGCGCCCAGGTGATCCTGCGCGGCCGCGTGGCGGCGGTGCTGGAAGCCGGTGCATACCAGGACTATAAAAAACGCGCCCGCGAGGCGGTGATGGACGCCTGGCAAGCGCTGACGTCGCGCCATGATCTGGTGATTGTCGAAGGCGCAGGCAGCCCGGCGGAAATCAATCTGCGCGCCCACGACATAGCCAACATGGGCTTTGCCGAAGCGGTGGACTGCCCGGTGTGGCTGGTGGCGGATATTGATCGCGGTGGCGTGTTCGCGCATCTGGTCGGCACGCTGGCCTTGTTGTCCGTCAGCGAGCAGCGCCGCGTCAGTGGCCTGCTCATCAATCGTTTCCGGGGCGATATCCGCCTGCTGCAGAACGGTCTGGACTGGCTGACCCAGCGCACCCGCAAGCCGGTACTGGGTGTGCTGCCTTACCTGCAAGGCCTGTTGCTGGATGCCGAGGACAGCCTCAGCGATGTGGCGGTGCCTGCCCGCGAGGGCAGCGTGCGGGTGGTGGTGCCCGTGCTGCCGCGCATCAGCAATCACACCGATCTGGATGCCCTGCGCCTGCACCCGCAGGTGGAGTTGATTCTGGTTGGCCCGGACCAGCCCGTGCCGCCCGCCGATCTGATCATCCTGCCCGGCAGCAAGAGCACCCGGGCGGATCTGGCCTGGTTGCGCGCACAGGGCTGGCCTGCCGTGCTGCAACGGCATCTGCGTTACGGTGGTCGTGTGCTGGGTATTTGTGGTGGCTTCCAGATGCTGGGCGACACCATCGCTGACCCGGAAGGTCTGGAAGGGCCGCCCGGCGAGAGCCCCGGCCTGGGTTTGTTACGCCTGCACACCCGGATGGTGCCGGGTAAACAACTGCGCCAGGTGCAGGGCGTATTCGCCAGTGTTGCGGTGGACGAGAACACAGGCGTGGAAGGTTACGAAATCCACAACGGTGTCAGCAGCGGCCCGGCGCTTGCCCGACCGCTGTTGCACTTGCAAGACGCCGCCAGCCTTCGCCCGGACGGCGCCCTCAGTGATGACAGGCAGATTGCCGGCACCTATGTCCACGGCCTGTTCGACCACCCCGATGCCTGCACCGCACTGCTACGCTGGGCGGGCCTCACCGACGCCACGCCCGTGGACTACCGCACCCACCGGAATACCCAGCTCGACCGCCTGGCTGACATGCTCGAAACTCATCTGGATCCGGCCGCCCTGACTCGGCTGTGTGAAGGTCGGGCCTGAGGCTGCTCTGGCAGCCGCACTTGCAGCCGCACCTGTACACAAAGACGCCGGGCATGCATGGATTTTGACGCAATATCGCTATTTGGTCGAAAAATTGACGCAGATGGTGATTTGGCGGCCATTTTCTGGTAATAATCCCGATATCCGGCCCTTTTTTGTGGCGTGCGGCCGGAATCTGCTTCTCTGGCCTTACAGGTGCCCGAATGGACAAGCCGCTGGGTTATCGCTACCTGGTCGAACACTATGCCTTGCCAGTGTTGCCGCTGGATATCAGCGCCTGTGTGACGTCTGGTGTGCGGAGTCGCGAGACGCGCCGCCAGGGGTCGGCAACCCTCCTTTGCTTTGCACCCTCCTACGATCCGGGCGAGGCGTTGCCGGACCAGATCCAGTTCGCGCTCAGGTACGAAGGCGTCAATCTTCAGGTGCTGGCGTTCCTGTTCGAGCGGATAGACGGGATGGAGCTTGCGCACTGGTTGATGGGCAGCCCGGCGTCGGCCTATGCCCGTCGTGCCTGTTTTCTGTTCGAGTGGCTGACCGGCAAACAGCTGCCTGTTGACGATCCGGTCTCTCCGCGCGCGGCGTACGTGTCGGCTGTCGATCATTCAATGCAGTTTGTGCTCGACGAGGGGGAGCGGCAGTCACGCTTCAGGGTGATCGATAACCTGCCGGGCACCCCGGCCTTTTGTCCATTGGTGAGGAAGACCGACTATCTCAAAGCCATGCATGCCATGGACCTTCAGGCGCTGGCGCGCTCGACGCTGGCGCGCTATGACGCGGATCTTTTGCGACGTGCAGCGGCTTTCCTGTATCTGAAGGAAACCCAGTCCTCGTTCGAGGTGGAGCGGGAAAAACCCAGCCACAACAAGGCTCAGCGCTTTGCAGATCTGTTGCGGCTGGCAGATACCCGTGAGCCAGTGACAATGGATCGCCTGGTGATGCTACAGAATGCGGTGATCGATCCGCGTTTCCATGAATTCACATGGCGCCAGCAGCAAAACTGGATTGGTAAGGATATGGGGTTCAGGCAGCAGGTGGACTTCGTGCCTGCACGGCCCGAAGACCTGCCCTCATTGATGTCGGGTCTGCTGGTGATGGCTGATCGGTTGAAGGCGGATATAAATACTGCTGCGAAGGGGCGGCCAGATGGGCCAGCATTCATTGCAGATTTTGAAAATGATATTTTCCTGATTGCCCGAGTACCGTTGGACCCGGTGGTGGCTGCAGCCTGCATTGCTTTCGGTTTCGTCTATATTCACCCCTTCATGGATGGCAATGGGCGTATCCACCGTTATCTGATACATGACGTGTTGGCCAAGGCGGGTTTTACGCCGAGAGGCATCGTCTTGCCGGTGTCCGCCGTTATTCTGGCCAATCTCGATGATTACATCGCCACGTTGGAGCATTTTTCGCGTCCTCTCAATGCACGCACCCGATTCGACCCGGAGGTGCCGGACGCGCCAGCAACCGGCAACGGTGCTGTTTATTTTCGTTATCCCGATCTGACTTGCCAGGCAGAGTTTCTTTATCGCGCATTACATCGCACGGTGACCGTGGACTTGCAGGAAGAGATCGATTTTCTTCTCGGTTTTGATCGCGCCCGAACGACGCTGGGCCGAATGCTTGACTGGCCGGGTCATACGCTTGACCTCTTCATCAGACTGGTGCATCAGAATGATGGCGTACTCTCGCAGGGAAAGCGCAAGCGCTATTTCAGCTGGATGACCGATGAAGAAGTTCGTGAGGCCGAAGTTGCAGTGACGCACGCATTTTCATCCGGTCCGTCATGAAGGGGTGGTGGGCGCAGAAAGCCTGCGCCCACCACCACTGACTCGACACTTCCAGAAATTATCAGGGCATATCCATCAATGCTGCGGCGGCCTCGCGGTCCTGCTTCAGTCGGTGTTTACCCAGACGCAGCACCAGAGGCGCGGCAATAAAGATCGACGAGCCGGTGCCCACGACAATGCCAAACAGCATCGGCAAGGCAAAACTCGACACCGCATCGCCTCCGGCGATGGCCATCGGCAACAGGGCCAGAAACGTCGTTGCCGAGGTGAACAGGGTGCGCGTCAGCGTGCCGGTCAGGCAGCGGTTGATCAGTGTTCCCAACGGCATGTCCGGCGTCTGTGCCAGTTGTTCGCGCATGCGGTCGAACACCACCACCTTGTCATTCACCGAATAACCGATCAGCGCCAGCAGGGCGGCGATGGCGGTCAGGTTGAACTCGATGCTGGTGAGCGCCAGGAAACCGAACGTCTTGGTCAGATCCAGGGCCAGGGTGGCCATGGCGGCGGTGGCGAAAGGCGCGGCGAAGCGCAGCCGCAGATACGCGAACATGCCGCCGCCCGCCAGCAGCACGGCGAGCAGACTGGTTTCCAGAAACTGGCCGCTGACACTGGGGCCGACATTATCCACCTTCGGAAAATCAGCATCGGGCGCGACGCTGCGCAGGGCGGTTTGCACGGTGTCGATGCGGCTGTTGTCGCTGCCCGCAGGCAGTCGCACCCGATACTGCCCGGCATCGCCAAACTGTTGCAGGCTGGCCTCGGTGACGCCCGCTTCGAGCAAGGCTGCACGCAAGGGTTCGATGGCGGTGCCGGCGTCGGTATGCACTTCAATGGCCGTGCCGCCCCGGAAGTCGATGCCCTGATTCAGCCCGGGTGAAAACAACAGCCCGACGGAGGCCAGTGACAACAGGATCGACAGCAACAGTCCGGCGCTGCGCACCTTCATGAAGCCCAATGGGCGGTCCTCATGGAAGCGCGTCAACCAGCCCCGCTCCGGCAGGGTCAGTGGCGCGCTCGGGCGGCGGCGTACGGTGGCGGTCATCAGCAACCGTGTGACGCCCACGGCGGTGAACATGGACACCAGCAACCCGGCGCCCATGGTGACGGCAAAACCGCGAATCGGCCCGCTGCCGAACATGAACAGCAGACTGACAGCGATCAGCGTGGTCACGCTGGCATCAACGATGGTGCCGAAGGCGCGATCGAAACCGGCGTTGAGGGCGCTCAGCGCACGGCGGCCGCGTCGGGTTTCTTCACGGATGCGCTCATTGATGAGGATATTGGCGTCCACCGCCATGCCGATGCTGAGGATCAATCCGGCGATGCCGGGCAACGTCAGGGTGGCGCCGAGCAGCCCGAGCAGGCCCAGTGTCAGCAGCACATTGAGCACCAGGGCGGTGTTGGCAATCAGGCCCCAGCGGCCGTAAATCACCAGCATGAAGCCCAGCACCAGGGCCGCGCCGAGCAACCCGGTGGTGACACCCATCTGGATCGCATCGCTGCCCAGGTCGGGGCCCACGGTGCGTTCTTCCACCACCGTCAGTGGTGCGGGCAGGGCGCCACTGCGCAACAGCAGCGCCAGTTCGCTGGCCTCGCTGCTGGTGAAGCCACCGCTGATCTGCCCATGACCGCCGGTGATGGCGGTACGGATCACCGGTGCCGTAATCACCTGGCCATCCAGCACCACCGCAAAAGCGCGGCCGACGTTGGCGCGGGTGATGTCGCCGAAGCGTTGCGCGCCCGCCTTGTTCAGGCGGAAGGTGACCAGTGGCTCGCCGGTGCGGTCATCGAATCCCAACCGGGCATCTTCGAGATGCTCGCCTTTCAGCAGCGCCGTGCGCTGCACCGGGTAATAGTGCAGGCCTTGCCGGTCAGGCAGTTCCTGAACCCCGACGCCGCTCTGGTCGGCCACCAGATGAAAGGTCATGACCGCCGTGCGGCCCAGCAGGCGCTTTATCTCGCCCGGGTCGGTGACGCCGGGCATCTGCACCAGCACGCCCCGGCTGCCCTGGCGGGTGATCAGCGGTTCCACCACGCCGGTTTCATCCATGCGACGGCGCACCACCTCCAGGCTGCGGTCCACGGCGTCGCGGGTCAGGGCTTCGCGCCAGGCGTAGGTGGCGGTGAGCGTCAGTTGCGAACCCTCCTGGGTGACGTTGAACGCCGTGGGCCGCTGGTCGCGGGCCAGTCGCTGGGCCTGTTGCAGCGCCATGTCCTGATCTGCCAGGGCGCTCAGGCGCAGGCCCACGCTGCCGTCGTCGTTCAGGGTCGGGCGGCTGTGGCGCAGCCCGGCCTCGTCCAGTTGCTGGCCCAGGGCCAGGGCAAGTTGCAGCAGTTGTTCGCCGGCCAGGCGGTCGGTGTCCACCTCCAGCAGCAGGTGTGAGCCGCCGCGCAGGTCGAGACCCAGATTGATGTGTCGTTCGGCCCAGACGTCGGGCAGGGTGTTGCGGGCGGACTCCGGCAGCAGCGACGGCAATACCGCGCCGAGCCCGAGCAGGATCACCAGCCCGTAGGCGATGACCCGGGAATAGAAAGATGACATGTGTTGTCCTGTCTGATCAGCAGTTCAGTGCAACAGCCGCGCGCGGTGATGCCGGGCGTCAGGCTGTCCTGTGTCGGTGTGGTCGATCAGATCAGGGAGGGTGGGGCGCGCGGATGGCCCGGGTGTTGCTCGATATGACGCCGCCGCGCGGGTGCGGCGGGCAGGGGGGCGACCTCGGCGCGCGGCAAGTGATGCCGGGCAGCGTGGGCGGTGATCAGGGCCGGTGTGTCGTCGGCGTCATGAGACGACGGCGACAGAAGATGACCGGGCAGATCGCGGACCAGAGCCAGCGCGGGAACGTCCACGCTGTGCTGGCCGGTGGGGCCATCCAGATCCAGCGCCCGGGCAGTCCCCGCCGACAGGAGGCCAGGCAGGATCAGCAGCAGCCACAGACTGCGCCAGACACGCCACACACGCGACGTATGCCGGGCAGGCGCCGGGGCGATGTGCAGTCGATCCTGTACAACAGGCTGCGAAGTGGCGGTCACGGTCGGGTTCCGGTTCGGGATCAGGACATCAAAGTGATGTCATCCTATGCCTCTATGACCGGCCCGGCAATCTCAAGTTCGGCTTGCTATGATGGCGCCGTTAACCCGGTGGAGACGCACATGAAGACCGAACGCGGGGCGCTGGTACTGTCGGCGGTGATGGCGTTGTTGCTGGGTGTGGTCGGCGTGACCGCCGCCATGGGCTCCGGGTCGCGGGCCATTCTGCTGGACGGCCTGTTCAACCTGACCTACTTCATGGTGGCGCTGATCACGGTGCGCGTGGGCGCGCTGGCGGCCGGGCCGGATGATGAGCGTTTCCCCTACGGCTATGCCTATTTCGAGTCACTGGTGAATGCGGGCAAGGGGCTGCTGATTCTGGGCATCTCCGGCGTGGCGCTGGTGGATGCCGTGATGACCCTGCTGACCGGCGGCCGCGAGATTGCCGCCGGGATGGCGATTGTCTATGCCGCCTTCGCCACCACGGCGTGCTCCCTGACGGCCTGGATGATGCATCGTACGCGGCGTCATGTGCGCAGCCCCCTGGTGCGTGCCGATTTCGAAAACTGGCTGGTGAACAGCCTGATTTCCACTGCCGTGCTGGGTGCCTTCTGTCTGGTGCCGCTGTTCCGCTGGCTGGGGTGGTACCCGCTGGTGCCCTATGTGGATGCGGTGCTGGTGTTGCTGGTGGTCCTGCTGTGCCTGAGTGTGCCGATTCGCATGGCGTCACGCGCCATCATGGAATTGCTCAACCGCGCGCCGCCGGCGTCGGTGGCCGTGCCGGTGCGTGCCGCCATTGAAGACGCCCTGTCCGGATTGCCCGTGCAGGCGCTGTATGTGCGCATGGTGCGCCCGGGACGCATGTTGTATGTCACGGTGCATGTGGTGCTGCCGGAAGATTATGCACTGCATACCCTGGGTGAGCTCGATGCTGCCTATCATCGGGTGTATGAGGCGGTGCGGCGTGTGCATCGCATTACCGTGGCGGATGTGGTCTTCACCGCCGATGAGACCCTGGCGGCACCGATTGCCTTGCAGTAAAGGGGTGCGGCGCCGTGCTGGTTTTTAATTCGCCGTTTTTCACGCAAGCATCACGGCGCAGCGTTTTATTTTTCCTTTTTTTTCGTTCTGTTTCGAACTGAAACCTCTATCGGGTGGTATCGCGCGACATCCCTTTCTATGCTGGGGAACGATGTGAAATGGCGATGGAGTTTTCTATGGATGCTTCCCGGGTTTCGGGTGTCTCGCAACGTCTCAACTGGCGCATGATGTGGGTCGTCTGTGTCGCGCTCATGTTCAGTATCATGGTGTCCTGGCCTCACAGCGCGGTGGCCGAAACCCGGGAAACGTCAGCTTACCGAGCACTTGCGGACATACTGGCCGATGATCAGCGGCGCGACGAACTGATTGCCGAGCTTGAGCGCCTTGCCGGTGGTGATATCTCGGTGCCCGAGGTGGTAATTGAAGAGGCTGACATGGTGTTGGCCCCCAGCGGCCAGGCGCCGGATCAGGTGTCGCTGGCGCGACGCATCGCCAACAGTACCCAGGGTTTTGCCCAGGGGCTGGTGAGTGAATTTTCCGGTGGGGTTGATGCGGTGACGGCGCTCGGCAGTACCCGGGGCGCGATCAATATCGCAGAGGTCGGCCGTGCCCTGGGCAACCTGGGGTTGGTCATTCTGGCCACAGTGGTTCTTTTCTTCCTGTTGCGCTGGCTGGCACGCCCGTTGTTTGGCCGCGCCAATCGCTGGGTGCGCACCGATCCCAATCTGATTCGGCGCGGTGTCGGGATTATCAGCGCTTCGGTGCTCGATCTGCTGGTCGTGGTGCTGGCCTGGGTCGGGGGCTACCTGGTGGCGCTGTTCGCGATTGGTGACATGGGCGAAATGGATGCCCGCGAATCCCTGTTCCTTAACGCTTTCCTGCTGATCGAAGTCTTCAAGGTTGCCCTGCGTACCCTGTTTGCTTCGCGTGATGACAGTCTGCGGTTGCTGCCTATTCCTGCCGAAGACGCGGCCTACTGGAACGCGTGGCTGGCTCGCCTTAGCGGTTTCATCGGCTACGGGGTGCTTCTGGTGGTGCCAATGATCAACTTCAATATTTCGCCAGCACTGGGGCGTATGGTGACGCTGGTGATCATGGGGTTGGCGTTTGTTTACGCTCTGGCCGTGATTATGCAGAACCGCGATCAGGTCTCTGCGGCATTACAGGCGCGGGCCAATCGCGCCGACATGGCGGTGTCGCGTGTGGCTCTGGGTATGCTGGCGCGCAGTTGGCATCTGCTGGCTATTGGTTACGTGGCGGCGCTGGGCATCGTGACCCTGCTGCACCCCGAAACGGCGCTGCCCGCGATGTTGTCCGCCACAGTGCAAACGTTGGCGGCCATCGGTATCGGTGCTTTTGCTTCGCTGGTGCTGACACGGGTGATCAGCCGGCAGCTGGTGCTGCCGGAAGAGACGCGACAGCGCTTTCCGATGCTGGAGAACCGCCTGAACGGTTTTGTACCGCGTGCCCTGCGTACCATGCGTCTGCTGATTATCGGTGTGGTGTCGCTGGTGGTGATCAACGCCTGGGGGCTGTTCAACGTGGGGGTCTGGCTGGCCTCGGATGCGGGCACGCACGCTGTGGGTGCACTGATCAGTGTGCTGATTATCCTGCTGGTGGCGTCGCTGCTGTGGATCGGCCTGGCCAGCTGGATCGAGCAAAGGCTTAACCCGGATACCGGAGCGGGTGAGCCCAGCGCCCGTGAGCGCACACTGTTGACGATTTTCCGCAACGCGGTGGCGGTGGTGCTGGTGGTCATGACGGCGATGATCATCCTGTCGGAAATCGGCATCAATATCGGCCCGCTGATTGCTGGCGCCGGGGTACTGGGTCTGGCAATCGGTTTTGGTGCGCAGAAGCTGGTGCAGGATGTGATTACCGGGGTGTTCATCCAGTTGGAGAATGCCATCAATGCTGGCGATATCGTGACCGCAGGCGGCGTTACCGGCACGGCGGAAAAACTCACCATCCGTTCGCTGGGTATTCGTGATCTGTCCGGGACCTATCACCTGATACCATTTTCGTCCGTGGATACCGTGGCCAACTATATGCGCGAGTTTGCCTACCATGTGGGCGTCTACGGTGTGGCCTATCGTGAGGACACGGATGAAGTGATCGGCCTGCTGCGTGATGCCTTCGATGAACTGATCAGTGACGAAGAGCAACGCGCGAAGATTCTGGGCGAACTGGAAGTGCATGGCGTTACCGCACTGGGCGACAGCTCGGTGGATATCCGCGTGCGCATCAAGACGCTACCGGGTGTGCAGTGGGCGGTGGGGCGTGCCTATAATCGTCTGGTGAAACGTCATCTGGACGCGGCAGGCGTCGAGATTCCGTTCCCGCACATGACGCTGTATTTTGGCCAGGACAAGGATGGCAGTGCACCGCCGGCGCCGGTACAGATCCAGCAACCCAAAGCCCTGCCTGGCTCGCGCGATAAAGGCGGCCCGGACCGGAGCAAGACCAATCCGGTTGAGCGTGGTGATTTTGATGACGCCGATGATTGACGGCGCGAACGATTGAGGACAAATACGATGCAGCGGATGTCGGTGTGGCTCGTATTACTCGGATTGTGGCTGGTGCCGACACTGGCTCCGGCGGAGGTGACCGAGCGCATCCGCCACCGTCTGGAAGTGCTTCAGGCCCCCGGTGAACTGGAGGCAGGGGGCGAGCGACTTTATGCCGCTGCCGTATTGCAGCGCTTTTACGAAGCCCGGGGATATCGGCCCATCTGGTTCGATGACACAACGCCGCGCGAGGCACTGACCGGGCTGCCCGCCGCCATTGCGGCGGCAGAGCGCGAAGGCTTGCTGCCCGGGCAGTATCACCTGGCCGCGCTGGAGACGGTGCTGGCGCAGCTGGCCTCACAGCCTGCATCGCAGCGCGACAGCCGCGTGGTGACTGATGCCGAGTTGCTGGCCTCGGATGCCTTTCTGTTGCTGGCCAAACACTATGCGGACGGCAAGGTCGATCCGACCCGGGTGGACCCGGGCTGGTTTCTGGGCCGTGCGGATACCGGGCTGATCGCGGATCTGGAGCAGGCCGCGCGGGGCGATGTGGGCACACCGGCCCGTGTGCTGGCCGGCTTTCTGCCCCCGCAACCGGCCTATGAGGCCTTGCGTGAAAGGCTGGCCTTGCAGCGCAGCCTGCTCAGCGGCCAATGGACACCGGTGCCCGCCGGCCCGACGTTGCGCGAGGGCGATCGGGGCGAAAGGGTTGCGGCCCTGCGGCAGCGCTTGCTGGAGCTCAACGATCTGAGTGACGACGCGGAGGGTGAACAGATACTGTTCGACGCGCCGCTGGCGGCAGCGGTGCGGCGCTTCCAGCGCCGGCACGGGCTGGAGGCGGATGCTGTGGTGGGGGCTCGCACCCTGGAAGCGCTGAATGTTTCACCCGAGGATCGTATCGAGCAGCTGCGGGTCAACATGGAACGCTGGCGCTGGTTGCCTTCGGACCTGGGCGATGAGCATATCCTGGTGAACATCGCTGGCTTCTTCATGACCGTGATGTCCGGTGGCGAGGAAGTGATGCGCCAGCGCGTGGTGGTGGGGCGCCCTTACCGCCGCACGCCGGTGTTCTCCGGCCGCATGACCTATCTGGTGCTGAATCCCTCCTGGGAGGTGCCCCACTCGCTGGCGGTGCAGGACCAGTTGCCGCAAATTCGTCGCGACCCCAACTATCTGAGCGATATGGGTTTTCAGGTGCTGCGCGGCTGGGGCGCACAGGAGCAGCGCATCGATCCGGCCACGGTGGACTGGCAGGCGCTGGGACCGCGCAACTTCCCCTACCGGCTGCGTCAGTCGCCTGGCCCTCGTAATGCGCTGGGCCAGGCCAAGTTCATGTTCCCCAACTCGCACAATGTCTACCTGCATGATACGCCGGCGCGCGGGCTCTTTGCCCGCGAGGACCGCGCGGCCAGTTCAGGCTGTATTCGTGTCAGTGACCCGGTGGGGCTGACGGAATGGCTGCTCGGCGGCCCGGGGCGACCGCAGGTCATGTCCCGGGAACAAATTCGCCGGACGCTGGACCAAGGCGCGGAGACCACCGTGCGTCTGGGGCGCCCGGTGCCGGTCCACCTGCTCTATTGGACAGCGTGGGTGGAGGCCGACGGGCAGGTGTATTATGTCCGGGATGTCTATGATCGTGATGCCGCCGTGCACAGGGCGCTGAATGAGGCGCCGCCCCGCTGAAGGACAGCGGGTGTGAGGCCGCTCATGCCCTGTTGATCTGTGGGAGTTCCGTGCGCCATGTGGGTGATGCGGTGCGTTGCGTTCTGGTTGGGGGTCGGGTGTCTGGTGCTGCCATGGCAAAGCCTGGCGTCAGATCAATTTGATGCGGGGCATGTGCCCTTCGCCATCACGGTGGCAGGCAAGCAGATTGCCTATCGCGACTTTGTGCGTCTGGTGATGCCGGGCGACACGGTGACCGTCAAGGTGCCTGCTGCGGAGGATGCGCGGCAGCATTTTACGTTATTGCTCGACGGTCAGTCGCAACCGGCCCGTTCGCCTGGCGTGTGGCGCTGGCGGGCGCCGGAGGCGGGCAGCGTGCAGCAGGTGCGCGTGCGCCGGGCCGACGGCGAAGTCGTTCAGGTACATGTGCTGGTGATGCGCCCGCTTGAGGCTGCTCGAGGGCAGTACCTGAACGGTTATCGGATCGGCAGCTATCCATCCACGCCTCTCAATGGTAATCCCATTTATCTGCCTCCCCCGGGCCTGATCGAAGTTACCGAGTCGATGCTGGATATTCGTGTATCGCCGCACTTCACGCTGGGGCAGTTCCTGTGCAAACAGCAACCGGACGCCTGGCCCAAGTATATGGCGCTGCGCGAGCCCTTGTTGGTGAAGCTGGAACTGCTGCTGGAAGAGGTTAACCGGCGTGGCATCCGCACGGATTCCTTCGTGGTGATGAGCGGTTTTCGAACTCCCTGGTACAACGCAACCATCGGCAACGGCGCCTATTCCCGGCATATATGGGGTGGCGCCGCCGATATCTATATCGATACCAATGGCAGTGGCCGCATGGATGATCTGAACGGCGATGGCAAACTCGATATGGCGGATGCCCGGGTGCTGCATGATATTGCGGAATCATTGTTTGCCGAGCCGCTGTTCAGTCGGCTGAGCGGTGGGCTCGGGTTGTATGGCCCTCGCTCACATCGCGGCGCATTCTTGCACGTGGATGCGCGTGGCCATGAGGCGCGCTGGGCGATTCCCTGAGTGTTCGCCGGTCTGCTTCAGGGCAGGTTGCGTAACGTGCGCAGCGCGCGTACGCCCACGGCCAGAGTCATGAAGTCGGGCTGGCCGTGGGCTTGCAGAGCGTCCAGCCGGCGGATGCTGAAATAAATTTTCTCGCTGTGCGCCGCTTCCCACTGCTCGAAACGTGCTTCGGCGCTGTCGCCGGGGCGCGCCAGCACGCGCGCGGTTACCTGTCGTTGCAGTCGGTAGCTGTCTTCGCGCAAATTGGCGCGCGCCAGCGCCTGCCATTTGTCCTGCACGCCCAGGTTGATGATGGACGACAGCAGCCACAGCATGTTCAGTCGGTCGCCGACCAGAAAGTAACAGGCCGCTGCCAGATCAATGCCGCAACCCGCTTCATCGGCCAACTCGATGATGTCCGGTGCGCTGCCCAGTACCAGCGTGTTGGCGAGCGTCGTGGCCACCGCCTGCGGGACACCTCCGTCGGTCAAAGTGGTGCAGGCCTGGTCCCATTCTTCCCGGTACGACGTTGTCAGGATGTTCGGGAGTGTCTGCTCCAGCACCCGCAGCGGCCCATGGAACCGTTTTTGCACGGTATCGATGTCGCCGCCGCCCTGGGGGCTGCGCAGCAGCCACTGGGTCAGGTGACGCAGCAGCCCGGTGACGCGCGAATACAGCCGCCATTGCAGCCGCGCATCTATCTGGTTATCCAGCGCGTCGATCATGCGCCAGTAGGCGTCGCCGTCACAGAGGGCCCAGGCCATGGCAAAGGCCTTGACGGTATCCGCCGGGGCGATGCCGTGATCATCCAGTAACCGGTACACGAAGGTACTGCCCATATGGTTGACCACACGGTTGGCCAGCTGGGTCGAGATAATCTCGCGGCGCAGGCGGTGTGACAGCAGCGGTTCGTGGAACCGTGTGCGCATCTGCGCAGGAAAGTAACCGAGCAGACTCTCGGCAAAGCTGGGATCATCCGGCACGGTGGACGCCAGCACCGCATCGAACAGCGTGATCTTGCTGTAGGCCATCAGCACCGCCAGTTCGGGTCGGGTCAGCCCGGCGCCATCGGTGCGTCGCTCCGCAAGGGTGTCATCATCCGGCAGCCCTTCCTGTTCGCGTACCAGCAAGCCTTCGCGCTCCAGGGCGCGCATCAGCTGGCTGTGTTCGTCCAGCCGTTCTGGCGCATCCTGCTCCTGCAGGCTCAGGGCCAGGCTTTGCAGGCTGTTGTCACTCAGGACCTGTGCGGCCAGCGTGTCGGTCATGTCGGCCAGCAAGGGGTCGCGGGTGTCACGGTCCAGCTCACCTTGCTGCATCAGGCTATTCAACGGGATCTTGATATTCACTTCGCGGTCGGAACTGTGTACGCCGCCAGCATTGTCGATGGCGTCTGTATTGATGCAGCCGCCGGCGAGCGCGTACTCGATTCGCCCCGCCTGGGTGAAGCCCAGATTGCCGCCTTCGCCCACCACCTGACAGCGCAACGCGCGGGCGTTGACGCGCAGGGCATCGTTGGCGCGATCTCCGACATCCTGGTGGCTCTCATGGCTGGCCTTGACCCAGGTGCCGATACCGCCGTTGAACAACAATTCCACCGGCGCGCAGAGGATCGCCCTGATCAGCTCATTTGGCGTGAGCACCCGTGCCTCGATGTCCAGCGCCGCTCGCGCCTGATCGCTCAGGGTGATGCTCTTGGCGCTGCGTGGCCAGACGCCGCCGCCTTCGGAGATCAATGTGCTATCGTAGTCCTGCCAGCCGGAACGGGGCAAGGCGAACAGCCGCTGACGTTCGGCGAAGCTGATGGCGGCGTCCGGCGTCGGATCGATAAAGATATGCTGGTGATTGAATGCGGCCACCAGGCAGATATGTGGCGACAACAGCATGCCATTGCCAAACACGTCGCCGCCCATGTCGCCGATGCCGACCACGGTGAAGTCCTGCGTCTGGATATCCTTGCCCTGCTCACGAAAATGTCGTTTGACGCTTTCCCAGGCTCCACGCGCGGTGATGCCCATTTTCTTGTGGTCGTAACCGGCCGAGCCGCCGGAGGCAAATGCATCGCCGAGCCAGAAGCCGTATTTGGCTGCGATGTCGTTGGCGATGTCCGAAAAAGTGGCGGTGCCTTTATCCGCTGCGACCACCAGATACGGATCATCATCGTCATAGCGCACCACATCCGGTGGCGGCACCACGCGATCGCCGTCGCGGTTGTCGGTAATATCGAGCAGCCCGCGAAGGAAGGTGCGATAGCAGGCCTGCCCCTGGGCGAGCCAAGTGTCGCGATCGGTCGGATCGCCACGCTTGACCACAAAGCCGCCTTTCGCACCAACGGGGACAATGATCGCGTTCTTGACCATCTGTGCCTTGACCAGGCCCAGCACCTCGGTACGAAAATCCTCGCGCCGGTCTGACCAGCGCAGGCCTCCGCGGGCAACCTTGCCGCCCCGCAGATGGATGGCTTCCATATCGGGTGAATAGACAAAGGTTTCGAACATGGGCCGTGGTTGCGGCAGTTCCGGCAATTTTTGCGGGTCCAGCTTCAGACTGATCCAGGGCCGTGGACGGCCTTGCCCATCCGTCTGGAAAAAATTGGTGCGCAGGGTGGCACGCACCACATCCAGGTAACCGCGTAATACACGATCCGCATCCAGGGTCGTGACCTTGTCGAGGGCATCGTCCAGAGCCTGGGCCAGGGCCAACCCCTGTTGCTGCCGTTTGTTGGCATCACGTTGAGGATCAAAGCGGGCTTCGAACAGGCTCACGATGCGATGCGCGTAGCCGTTGTGTTCAGACAGCAACTGCGCCATGTAATGCTGCGAATAGGGCAGGCCCGTCTGCAACAGGTAACGCGTCAGCACACGAAGGCAGACGATCTGGCGCCAGTTCAGCCCTGCGGTCAGGACCAGTTGATGCAGGCTGTCGTTCTCGCTGTCGCCATGCCAGCACTTGAGAAAAGCCGTCTCGAACGTGTCCTTCAATGCTTCCTGTGGCAGTGCGCAATCACCCTGTACCCGTACTTCGAAGGCCTGTATCCACAGTGTTTCGCCATCGCGGGGTGTTACCCGCGTCGGGTCCTGGCGCACAACGCGAAGTCCGAAATTCTCCAGCGTGGGCAGTACATCGGATAACGCGACGGGTTGCTGCCAGCTGTACAGCTTGAGCGCCGTGGGGCAGGCGCGTCCGGCGGCGCTCTGGTCCACCAGCAGGCGCGGCAGCAAGGGGGTGTCGCTGCCCAGACGGGTCAGGTAGTGAATGTCTGTGGCGGCCTCGGTGGTGTCTGTATGGCTGCTGTAGGCGAGTGGGAAGGCGTCCACGAAGCGGCTGGCCAGCAGGCGGTGGCCCTGGCCGCTTTGTTGCAGAAGCTGATCGCGCAGTCGGTCGCGCCAGCTGCGTGTGGCCTGGACCAGGCGCTCTTCCACTTCATCGGGCCGCAGCCCGATTCGGGTGCCGGGCGGTGTGCGGACGATGAAATGCATGCGCGCCAGATCACCGCGCAAAAAATCCACGTTGCGGTCAATCGACAGGCCGCCACAGATCCGCATCAGTTCTTCTGCCATGCGATCACGCATTTCGCGGGCATAACGGTCACGGGGCAGATACACCATGCAGGAATAAAAACGACCATAACGGTCGCGGCGCATGAACAAACGGAGCTGGTGTCGGTCGCGCAACGCGCGAATGCCCATGCAAGTGTCGTACAGCTCTTCTGCGGACGACTGGAACAGTTCGTCGCGGGGAAGCTGATGCAGTATGTCCTGCAGGTTCTTGCCGGAGTGAGAACGTGTGGGCAGACGCGAACGGGCCATGACATAGTCCGCCTTGCGACGGATCAGCGGAATATCGGCGGGCTTGCTGATGTAGACATCCAGCGAAAACAGACCCACGAAGCGGTGGGTGTACAGCAAGGTGCCGTCGTCGGCAAACTGCTTCACCGAGATGATATCCATGTACTGCGGATGATGCACCGTGGAGCGGGCATTGGCCTTGGTGACCACCAGCAGATGGTTGGACTGGGCATGGCGGCGCAACTCGTCCAGCGGCGCGATGCATTCATCGGTATTGGCAAAACGCTCACCGGGTCGGGTCAGGCCCAGGCCGTGGTCGTCCAGGGCCTGCAGGGTGAATTCGCCCTCTTCGTCTTTGTTGGCCCGCGAGCGCGAATAGCCCAGAAACGTGAAATGATCGTTAGTGAGCCAACGCAGGAAGGCTGCCGCTTCATCGCAGTCGGCCTGGTCCTGGTTGGCCGGCGCCTGCGCGAGCGCTTCCGCCTGCTCCAGCATGCGCTGGCGCATGGCGGGGTAATCGGTGACGACGCAGCGCACATCATGCAACACGCCCAGCAGTGTCTGGTGCAGTGTTTCATAAGCCTCCGCGTCGCCCTCCAGTGGCTCGAACTCGATATGAATCAGCGATTCGGCACTGTCGTCGTTGTCGGCGGTGCCAAGCACTTCCAGCAACTGACCATCGCGGTCGCGGCGCATGCGTAGCAGCGGATGGACGGTCCAGTCGATGGCACTCCCGGTGTCGCGGATCGCCATGCCCAGCGAGTCCATCAGAAACGGCATGTCATCGGTAACGGTGGAGAGCTGTGCGAACCAGGGCTGGTGGTCGTTTTCCGGTGCGCTTAGTGCCAGGCATGCTTCGCTGGCGCCACGTCGTGAGGCCAGTGTCCAGTGCTGCCAGGCGATGCGGAACAGATGATCAGGTGGCCGAGCTGCCAGTGCGCCGGGCGAGGCCAGTTCGAAATAATGATGCAGAAAAGTATGGAAACGCCGGCGCAGGGATTCGGGATCGTCGGCGTTCAGGCTATTGATATGAGCCACGGCCAGGCCGTCGAGCTGGGCCAGCAGTAGATCATGCTGGCGATCAGAATGATCAGGCATGCCTCCTCCTGTGCTGCTGATTTCCAGTATAGCGGAGGGGAGGAGGCGGGCAAGGCAACCCGACCGGGCTGCGATCAGTGCTGGTGACCATCCGGGCCGTGTACATGGCCGTGGGACAATTCTTCAGCGCTCGCTTCACGCACTTCGGTGATTTCGACATCAAAGTGCAGTGTCGCGCCAGCCAGCGGATGGTTGCCATCCACGGTGACGTTGTCGCCTTCCACCTCGGTAATGGTGAACAGGCGCGGGCCAGCGTCGGTCTGCGCCTGGAACTGCATGCCGGGCAGCACTTCATCCACGCCTTCAAAGGCTTCGCGCGGCACGGTCTGGATCAGGGCATCGTGGCGCTCGCCGTAGCCCTCTTCCGGTGCCACGGTCACGTTCAGCTTGTCACCTGCCTGCTTGCCCACCAGTGCGCTTTCCAGGCCCGGGATAATGTTGCCGTGGCCGTGCAGGTAGGCGAGCGGCTCATTGCGCTCGCGGGAGGTGTCCAGCGTGGTGCCGGCATCGTCGGTGAGGGTGTAGTGGATGGCCACTACGGCATTGTCTGCGATCTGCATGAAAAATCCGGTTCTGACTGAAAATGGAAGTCCCATGCTAACGATCCATGGCGCTGCTGGCCACCGCACAACAATATTCCGTAAAATCAGTATCTTGGCATGCCGGGATCGCAGGCGGTGGCGATTCCCGTTACACTCGGGGCATGTTGATCGACCGCTTCCATCGCCAGGTAGACTATGTCCGGCTGTCTGTGACTGACCGCTGCGACTTTCGTTGTGTCTATTGCATGGCAGAACAGATGACCTTTCTGCCGAGAGCAGAGATCCTGTCGCTGGAAGAACTGCATCGTGTCGCGCGGACCTTCGTGCAGCTGGGCGTGCGGCGTATTCGCCTGACCGGCGGCGAGCCGCTGGTGCGCCCCGGTATCGAACGGCTGGCGCGCTGGATCGCGGCCGAACCGGGGCTGGACGAGCTGACCCTCACCACCAATGCAGGTCGTCTGGCGGACAAGGCGCTGGCGCTGCGAGAGGCAGGCGTGCGCCGCCTCAATATCAGTCTCGACAGCCTGGACCCGGCGCGTTTCAGGGCCCTGACCCGAACCGGTGATCTGGACCAGGTGCTGGCCGGTATCGACGCCGCCCGTGCAGCGGGTTTCGCCCGTATTCGCCTGAACAGTGTGATCCTGCGTGGCCGCAATGATGATGAAGTAACGGCGCTGGTGGATTTTGCGCTGGCCCGCGATCTGGATATCGCCTTTATCGAAGAAATGCCGCTGGGCAGTATCAGTGAGCACAGTCGCGCGGAAGCCTTTGTGTCATCGGCTGAAATCCGGGATACACTGGCATCGCGCTACACGCTGGTGCCGGCCACCGATAGCACTGCCGGGCCGTCACGGTACTGGCATGTACCGGGTGCAGTGTCGCGCATCGGGTTTATCTCGCCGCATTCCCACAATTTCTGCCACCTGTGCAATCGTGTCCGGGTGACCGTAGAAGGGCGCCTGCTGTTGTGCCTGGGCAACGAGCACAGCGTGGACCTGAAGCCACTGTTACGCGAATATCCACATGACGACCGGCCTCTGACCCAGGCCATTGTAGCGGCCATGGACCTGAAGCCGGAGCGTCATCATTTCAGCCACGACGAACAGGCTGAACAGCTGGTACGTTTCATGAACATGACGGGCGGTTGATTGTCAGCCGTTGGCGGTGCGCTCCGGTGCATCGATGATGGCCTTCCGGTTTGCACACTGTGTCAAGGCAATGCCCTTCTGTCGTCAAATAAACGGTCAGGGATAGTGTAAATCGGTAAGCGCGCAGGACATATGCCATAAACGCTCACCCACTTCTTCATCCCGGGCATAACGGGTGGCGTAGGCGCGGGTGGGCGGGCCCATGGTTTCCTTCAGGCGGGCAGGGCCGTAATAGCCACCGGGTTGGATGTCTTCGGCGGTGGCCGCATAGAGCGTGGGCAGGGCGCCGTTTTTCGGGCTTTGGGTAAACAGCGGCATCAACAGCCGCACCACCGCGCCGATCTTCAGCGGGCTCTGGTCTACCAGGCCCGGTGTGACCAGGTTGGTGCCGGATACGCCCGGGTGGCACGCCACCGACATCGCTTGTGCTCCGCTGGCGGCCAGCCGACGTTGCAGCTCAATGGCGAAGATCAGGTTGGCGACCTTGCTTTGTGCATAGGCGCGCTGGCGCTGGTAATTTTCTGCCAGTGACAGATCATCGAAATGAATCCGCCCGCCGCGGTGCGCGATACTGCTGACGGTGACGATGCGCGCGCCCGGCACATCGCGGATCATATCCAGCAGCAGGCCCGTCAGTGTGAAATGGCCAAAGTGATTCGTGGCCAGCTGGCTTTCAAAGCCATCTTCGGTCAGGTCCCGCTGCACCCACATGATGCCGGCATTGTTGATCAGCAGATCAAGGTGGTCATGGCGCTCGCGAACGATGGCCGCGCTCTCGTGCACGGCCGCCTGGCGTGACAGATCCAGCGGCAGGAATTCCAGCGACGCATCGGGATGGTCCCGGCGGATATCGGCCATCGCATCCTCGGCCTTGCCCTGCGTGCGGCAGGCCAGGATCACATGCGCCCCCTTGCCTGCCAGCGCACGGGCTGCTTCCAGACCGATACCGCTGTTGGCCCCGGTAATCAGTGCGTGGCGCCCCTGTTGGTCGGGAATGTCCTTGATGCTCCAGCTCATGACCTGGCTCCTGATCAGTCGAGGGGCGGTGTATCAATGCCCAGCGTGTCCCACAGTTCATCTACGCGCTGTTTCACGGCCGGGTCCATGGTGATCGGCGTGCCCCACTCGCGGTCGGTTTCGCCCGGCCACTTGTTGGTGGCGTCCATGCCCATCTTCGAGCCCAGGCCGGACACCGGCGAGGCAAAATCGAGATAGTCGATGGGCGTGTTTTCCACCAGCGTGGTATCACGGGCCGGGTCCATGCGCGTGGTCATGGCCCAGATCACGTCTTTCCAGTCGCGGGCGTTGATGTCGTCGTCACAGACGATCACGAACTTGGTGTACATGAACTGCCGCAGGAACGACCACACACCCATCATC
>PNLU01000024.1 GCA_013823245.1 Alcanivorax sp. | reverse complement strand
GCGCGATTATTTTGCTCCCGGCAGCCTGTGCCTGGTGGAGTGGCCTCAGCGGGGGGCGGGCATGTTGCCGACGCCGGATCTGACCGTGCAACTGTCTGTCGCCTTGCCCGGGCGCCGCGCGCACCTTGTCCGTACAACATGATACAGTCGCGACAGACAGCTAATGCAGGACGGTTGATGCCAGTGCAGTCGATGAGCAGGCCGCAAAACGGAGTGCATGCCGGTGCCCTGATTCAGCGTGCCGCCGGTGCGCTGTCCCTGGCGCTGACCCTGTTGTGCTCACTGTTCGCCTCGGCCTGGGCCAGTGCCCAGAATATCGAATCGGTGCGTCTGCACCGCGCTCCCGATCACACGCGGATCGTGTTCGACCTGAAGGGCCCGCTGGATCACAAGGTCGACCGCCTCAGTAATCCGGACCGGATTGTGGTGGACCTCACCGATGCGACCCTGGATTTCGACATGAACAGCCTGTCGTTGTCGCGCAGCCCGATCAACGGAATTCGTGTGGGGCGCCACGAGGCCATGACCCGCGTGGTGTTCGACCTTAACGATAGCGTACGACCCCGCAGCAACCTGCTCAAACCCATCGACCCGCACGGCTGGCGTCTGGTGATCGACCTGTTCGACACCGACCCCGAGCCCGTGCGCAGCATGGAAAAGATTGTCGAGCAGCAGGCCGGGCCACGCCCGATGATCGTGGCCATTGATCCCGGCCACGGTGGCGAAGACCCGGGCGCCATCGGCCCCGGCGGGGTGCGCGAAAAGGATGTGGTGTTGCAGATTGCCCGACGTGTTTACCGTCTGATGGACGCCGAGCCCGGCATCCAGCCGGTGCTGGTGCGGGATGGCGATTATTATGTGCCCCTGGCAGAGCGCCGCCGCATTGCATCGGAGCAGCACGGTGCGGATGTGTTCATTTCGCTGCACGCTGATGCCTTTACCGATCCGCGCGCCAACGGTGCCTCGGTGTTTGCCTTATCCAATCGCGGGGCCACCAGCGCGCGCGCCGCCTATCTGGCGCGCATGGCCAACGACTCCGACCGCGTGGCCGGGGTCTACGAGGAAGAAAAGGACAATAGTGGCCTGATGGGCGTGCTGGCAGACATGACGCTCAGTGGCTCCATGGCCCACAGCCTGTACATGGGCAAGGAAATGATAGAGGAAATGGGCAGCTTCACTCGCTTGCACGGCAACCGCAGGCAGGTGGAGCAGGCCAATTTTGCGGTGTTGCGCGAACCCAGCATGGTTTCGGTGCTGGTTGAGACCGGGTTTATCTCCAATCCGGACGAGGCGCGCAAATTACAAACTGCCGAGCATCAGGATCGCATCGCCCGGGCGATCCTCAATGGCGTGCGCCGTTATTTTGAACATCACCCGGCGCCGGGCAGCTGGTTTGCCGAGCAGCGCCGCAATGGCGGAGGCGACAGTGTGGCCAGCCACCGTATTCAGCCGGGTGAAACCCTGTCGGCCATTGCCCGCCGTTACAGCGTCACCGAGGCCGCCCTGCGCGACGCCAACAACCTCAGTGGTGACCTGATTCGCGTGGGCCAGGAACTGAAGATCCCATGACACGTATCAATCAGCTCGACCCTCGCCTGGCCAACCAGATTGCTGCCGGTGAAGTGGTCGAGCGGCCCGCCTCCGTACTCAAGGAACTGCTGGAGAATGCCCTGGACGCCACCGCGGCGCATATCGTGGTGGATGTGGAGCAGGGCGGTGTGCGCCTGGTGCGTGTACGCGACGACGGCAGCGGTATCGAGCGCGATGACCTGCCGCTGGCGCTGTCACGGCATGCCACCAGCAAGATCAGCGCGGTGGAAGATCTGGAGGCCATCGGCAGCCTCGGTTTTCGCGGCGAAGCCCTGGCGGCGATCAGTTCGGTATCGCGCCTGACGTTGACCAGCAATGCCGGCGACAGCGAAGACGGCGCCGCCTGGCAAGTGCAGGTGGCGGGGCGTGACATGGCGCCGGAGATCAGCCCCGCTGCGCATCCCCGCGGAACCACCGTCGAGATGCGTGATCTGTTTTTCAATACGCCTGCACGGCGTCGTTTCCTGCGCACGGAAAAAACCGAATTCGGTCATCTGGAAGAAGTGTTCCGGCGTATCGCCCTGAGCGAGTTCGATACCGGCTTCCGGCTGTCCCACAACCAGAAGCCGGTACACCAGTTACCACCGGCGAAGGATGCCGCCAGCCGTGCCCAGCGCGTTGCCCGCTTGTGTGGTAGCGCTTTCATGGAGCAGGCTGTGGCCGTGGATATGGAAGCCGCCGGGTTGCGTTTGCATGGCTGGCTCGGCTTGCCGACCTTTTCCCGCGCCCAGGCGGATTTGCAGTACTTCTATGTGAACGGACGCGTGATCCGCGACAAGGTCGTCAATCATGCAGTGCGCCAGGCCTACCGGGACGTGCTGTATCACGGGCGGCATCCGGCGTATGTGCTGTTTCTGGAACTCGACCCGGCGCTGGTCGACGTCAACGTACATCCCACCAAGCATGAAGTGCGTTTTCGTGAGCAGCGAATGGTGCACGATTTTCTGTTCCGTTCCCTGCACCGCGCCATTGCCGAGATGCGGCCCGGCGAGGGGCCGGTGCCACATGCGCGCGCGGTAGAGGCACCACAGGAAGCAGGCGGTGAATCCGCTCAGGCGCCCCGACAGGGCAATATGATGCTGGCGCCACCACGTGCTGCACCGCAGCAGGATGGCCATGCCCAGTCACGGGCCTACGCGAGCCTGTTTGGTGCCCCCGACGCTGGCACGCGCGGTAATCTGGAACGGCAAGTCAGTGATGCGCTGGCGGGCTGGCCCGAAGCGGCCCCCGATCCTGCCGCTGCCAGCCCGCTTCCTGACAGTCGCGACGATGGCATGCCCCCCTTGGGGTTTGCCCTGGCACATCTGCACGGCATCTACATTCTGGCGCAGAACGCCGACGGTCTGGTGCTGGTTGACACCCATGCGGCCCACGAGCGCATCACCTATGAAGGGCTGAAGCGCGCCTGGGGCGAAGCCCGCGTACGCGCGCAGCCACTGCTGGTGCCGCTCTCCATGGCGGTGTCTACCCGGGAAGCTGATTTTGCCGAAAACCAGCCCGACACCTTTGCCCGTCTTGGCTTTACCGTGGAGCGCGCTGGCCCTGAAACCCTCATGGTGCGCGAAATTCCCGCCCTGTTGCGCGGCGCCGATGTGGAGGCCCTGGTACGCGATGTGTTGTCCGATCTGGTCATGCAAGGCAGCAGCGAACGCATCGAACAACAGATCGACGAACTCCTTTCCAGCATGGCTTGCCACGGCAGCGTGCGCGCCAACCGGCGCCTGACCGTGGATGAGATGAACGCTTTGCTGCGCGATATGGAAGCCACCGAGCGCAGCGGCCAGTGTAACCACGGTCGCCCCACCTGGATGCAGCTGAGCATGAAAGAACTCGACCGCCTCTTCCTGCGCGGCCGTTAATCGGGTTCTTCGTTATTTACTCTGATCACGATCTTGCCGCGTGCGCGGCCGGTTTTGCTGTGCTCATAGGCGTCTCCCAGCCTGGCCATCGGGTACAAGCTGTCGATGACAGGTGTTACGCGGCCCGCCTCAATCCACTGAGTGAGTGTTTCCAGATCGTGTCGCCAGGATTCGACAATGACCAGTCGCGCTTTCACCTTGCCGGGCAGCAGCTTGCTGCGGGCGACGTTCAGGTAGGCATGGGCGTAGCCGCCGGTGGTGATGAAGATGCCGCCGGGTTTCAGGAGTGAGGCACAGGTGTTCGGGCTTTCATGGGACGTGGCATCGAAGACGACATCGAAGTGGTCATTCCGCCGCAGGTAGTCCTCAGCGGTGTAGTCGATGACGGCGTCGGCACCGAGCTGGCGGACCAGGTCGAGGTTGCGATGGCTACATACACCCGTCACGTGCGCGCCCAGGGCCTTGCCGATCTGCACGGCAAAGGTGCCCACACCGCCGGAGGCACCGATGATCAACAGACGCGTACCGTCGCCCACGGCGGTCTTGCGGAAGGCCTGAACAGCGGTTTGTGCTGCCAGCGGTACAGCGGCGGCCTGCTCATGACTCAAGTTGACGGGCTTGTGCGCCACGCGGCGTTGATCAATCACCGCGAATTCGGCGCAGGCATTGGTGCGCAGGCGCATGTCCATGCCGTATACCTCGTCACCGATCTCGAAGTCGGTCACGCCGGCGCCTTTGTCCACGACCACGCCACTCAGGTCATCGCCGAAAAGGTGGGTGCGCAGTGGACCACCCAACCGGGGTATCACGGCAGCGATATTGCGATTGAGCTTCCAGTCCTTCGGGTTCACGGAAGAGGCCTGCACGGCCACCAGCAGATCATGGCGACTCGGCCGTGGCCGGGGGACGTCACCGACTATCAGGGGCGCGCGGAGGCCCATTCCTGACGTGATAACAGCTTTCATGACAGACTCCTGAAACAGCATGCAGACATGATGGAGTAGTTTATCGGGTCGTTCACGGCCCCATTCATGGGGCACTTTCCCTGTTGAGGCGCAGCGTGGTGGTGCGTGTCAGTGGCCCTAGCACCAGTTGCTGGCCGGATTGCCGGGTGCCAGGCAATCCGGACTGATAACGCCAGCCCGGCGGCAATATCAGTGTCAGACCTTCCAGCGCTTCATCGGGGTAGAGGGTGAGGCGTGGTTGTTCACCCTCCATCTTCAGGGAGAGCTGAACGGCGTCCCTTGCCCGCCACCAGTTGCCATAACCTG
Source organism: Alcanivorax sp. (assembly GCA_013823245.1). Lineage (GTDB taxonomy): Bacteria > Pseudomonadota > Gammaproteobacteria > Pseudomonadales > Alcanivoracaceae > Isoalcanivorax. The sequence goes on along the minus strand of PNLU01000024.1, from coordinate 31,730 downwards.
AAACGGTATCGAACCAGGCCCGTTCGCGAAAATGTGAAAGGTAGCGATCCAGAAAATCGATCTTGTGCCCGCGTTCATCGGTATGAATCAGGATGTTCACCAGGCCTCGGTAATGCGCGACGGATTCACTGAGTGCGACGGCCTCGTCGAAGCGCTCGCCGAGTATGCCTGCTTCGTCTTCTATCGTGACGGGGAATTCGAAAACGGGCACGGCAGCGGTGTAGCCACGATCATGCATCATGCGGAACGGCAGATGTGTGAGGGCTTCGTTGGCGGTCATGCTGGAGCTGAATTCATAGCCGGTGGCGGCCAGCAGCTGCGGTAGTTGCTGTGGAAACGAGAGGTGGCCGGGTCGAAATGCACGAACGTGTGCGCCTGAGGTCTCCTCCAGCAAGAAGCGGCTGACGCGAAGCTCGCCAAGAATGGTGGCGTCGTGCACGGTGGTGAAGTCGAAAACGAAGGGCCGGTATTCCGGATACTGTTCCGTGCCGGTTCCGGTGGGCATACGCTGAAATTCATTCGAGTGCGCCACGGTATGACTGGCTATTTCCATACCCTGCTCCACCAGCGTACGGAGTGCCGGAATCCGTGAGGCGTCAAAAAAAGCCCGGTCATTGTAATCGGTGACGTACTTGGTCTGGATGAAATAAGTGGCGGGCACGCCGTGCTGTACCGCGACGGCGGCAAAGTACGGCACATTGTTCATTGACCGGGTGAAATCCACATCGTGTGTGACCAGTGCCGTGAAGTCGCGTCCATGGGGCGTGGGTGACAGGGTGATGGCATCGGGATCGCCCTCGCGGTAGATGGCCTTGATGATACGCAGCAGCGTGTCCACCTGTGGCTGGAAGGCGTTCACGTAGGTGTCGGAGAGGTTCGGGAACCGCCCGTTGTGCGCGCGCAGGATGTAGTGCCCGACATCAATGCCGAAGGCATAGGCGTGCCCGGTGCCGTGGGTCTTGCGCAGTATGGCGCCGCTGCCATCATTGAAGCGGGCCAGCGGTGCTTCGTCGGGATCAAGATAGTGCACACCGGGCAGGCCGGTGTCTTCCGCCAGGTGACTGCCCAGCATGATCGTCGAGGCGGCGCCAGCAGAGGGCACGGTGTTTGTGGTTGCCGACGTCTGCAGGGCCAGAGACCGGCGCTGGCCATGCTCACGGGATTCGCCGTAGCCGAACAAGGTGCGCGCGCCGCCACCCACCACAGAGAACCCGACTAGGGTGCCGCCGGTTTCCACATGCGCCATTAACGATGCCAGCATATCCGGCGTGGTGTTGGCGCCGGTCAGTGAGGGGTAGATCATCACCACTCGATGCTGCAACGCCTCTTCAAGTCGGGTGACCACCCGGAAGGGAACGCCGAGGCTGTTGAGGCCATGCGCCAGACCCAGCCAGGAGCTGGCCGGGTCGCGGACATACAGGCCGATGCCGAAAGAGTGGTCGCTGGCGTAGGTGTGTAACGGGTCCGGGCGGGGCTGCGTGGGCAGGGACGTCACTGTCGACGGGCCAGACAGTCCCGGGAATGCTGGTTGCGATGTGCTGTACAGCCAGTACCCGGCCAGGCCGACACCCAGCGCCAGCAACAGAGCGATCAGCACACGGTTTTTCATGGCGTCTTGTCTCCCCGGTTCAGATATTCATCCAGCCCATGCAAGCTGAGTCCGCCATAGGATGACCACTGCTGCCAATGCGATTCCATTGCGGCGGCTACGGCAGCCAGACGATCCGGGTCGCCGGCGAAGGTGTGGCGGCTGGCGGGCACAAGGTTCGTATCCTGATGCGAAAAGGCGATGCCGGGAAGGCCGGAACGGGGCCGATCCAGCAGTACCAGCACCGGCGTGTCAGCTACAGCCACAATCCACAGATCTCCCTGATGAGGGGTGCGTGCAAAACGCAGCTGGGTTTCGTCCGGCAGCGTGCCGGTTTCAAGTGCAATCCGGATCTTCGCGCCGTGATGTTGCGCCCAGGAAAGAAACGGTTCGGCGTCGTGCCTGAGGCGCTCCGGGTCCGTATGATAATTCATCACGGTCATGTGGGTGCCGGACCAGTCAAGCGCGTCGAACAATCGCTCGCCCCAGTGAGCGTGAATGCCCCACCAGGACGGGACCACCAGGTCGATGGGCATGCTGCCAGCTATCTCGTCCTGAGCCATGCGCACGGTGTCCACATAACGTGCCCGCCACAAGCTGTGGTTCTGAGCGAAGCCGGGGAGCAGGTAAGGTTCGATGTCGAGTTGCACGCCCGCCAGCCTGGTCTGACCCGCCCGGCTTTCATTGTAATGGCGGAATGCACGCAGCCGTTGCTGCAGTGCAGGCCAGCTCTGGGTCAGTACATCGCGGGGATCGCCCACCACCGCCCAGACGGACAGGCCATGACGTTCGGCCCGTTCGATAAACGCCGAGAGCATGCCCGGTTCGGCCACGCGGCCTTCATGCACCGGCACCGTGATGTACAGCTCCTCCAGCGATTCGGCGATGGCCGCGTCGATAATCTTGTCCGGTGTCTGTTGCCAGAGATCCGGGGACCAGAACCAGGCGCCCGCGCGCCGCTGTGGGCCATTGTGCTGCGGAAGCATCCGCACGTCTTGCAACGTCAGGGTCGCGCCTTCCGGCGGGCAAAGGAAGGTAAGCGACGACCATCGCCGCGCATTGCCGGGCACCTCGAAAAGGAAATCCTGTGCCTGCTCTGTCAGCGTCATCGAGCCCAGTGCGAGGGGCGTTTCCTGCTGGTCCCGGTGACTGTCGCCGATGGCGACCTCCACCTGGCCGCTACCCTGCGCACGCACCGACAGAGTCATCGGAGATGATGCGAGCCAGCGCTGTGTCGAGCGATAGAAAACCCCGGCCGCCTTTTCACCTGATGCGCAGACGATCTGATCCGGCGCGTGCAGGCTGGCTCGCTCTTCAATGCCGAAGGGCTGGCTGCTGAAGGCATGCAACGCGGCGCGATTAAACGGCAGCCAGGTTCGTGTCGGCGGCGCGGGTGATGAATCTGCGATGATCTCGCTGACGCTGACGGCATCCGCGAACTGGCCCTGAAGCAGAAGTGTCTGCAAGGCTTCGGGGCGCATGCCGGGCTCCGCCGGGCCGATCCAGCGCACCTGGCTTGCCGCTACGCCCGGCAGCGATACGGCCTGACAATTGTCGGTGGCGTCGTTTCCCGTGGCGACGAAGAGATGTCGTGCGGCGCCGCTGGCTGAGAAGAAGCTGGATGCCATGTGCGCAGACTGCCCTTCAACCGGCGCGTCACAGATCTGCACCGTCGTCTCCTCTGCGGATGCCGTGGGGATGGTGGTCAATGCCAGGCTGGCACCGACAAACATAAGCCATGGTGGGGATAAGCCGGGCACAGTGCGCCCCTGTTACGGGTTTACCAGCATGATGAAGGCAGTGGGAGGGTGTGTCGATGGGAAGAGGCCGGGGCCGACCTGTGTCGGCCCCGTGTGGTGCATCAATCTTCGAGCAGCAGGGCACAGCTGGCGTTGTCGGCCTGGGCATGATTACCCAGAGTCAGCCAGGTGCTTTCGACGGGCAGCAGGTCCACGTCCCAGGCTTCCAGTCGATCTGTCAGGTCAAAACGGATGCTGGCCAGAGCATCGCCACTTTGTACCTGCGCCCAGTCCAGTTGCAGTACGCGGCTGTAGGGCATGCCCGGCAGCAGGTTCAGGCTCAGCAGCAGGGAATTGTCATTCAGGCGGCTCCACCGACCACTCAGGTAAAGCGGGTCGGCGAACAGCTGATTCTGTGGCAACACGCCCTGCTCCTGGTAGCGCACACAGGCTTGCAATGAGCCGCCATCCAGCGGTGCGCTGGCGGACGTTGGTGTCAGCAGGAACTGGGCGCGACCGTTCCCCTTGGCGGGGTCGTCGTAATGGATGTCGATCACCTGACCGACCAGGGCGCTCAGGGTGGCGTCGAAGAAATCCGGCTCGAGCAGGAAGTCGCCAAGGTCTATACCCGGCAGGTCACGGCCCGTATCCAGCAGGAAGTCCACCAGCCTGGCCAGATTGATGCGCTGACCGGTGTCATGGGCTTCTCCGGAGAGACCTGCCAGGCTGGCGAGCAGCAGATCAAAATCCTGGTTGCTGAAGCTGTCATTCAGTGCGTCGTCCTGCAGCAGTTGCGTGACGAATATCTGCAGTGCCTTGTACAGCGGTGCGTTGGTTTGTGGCGGCACCTCAGGTTGTTTCTGTTCGTACACAAAATAGGCGGCGTCGACCAGCTGGGCCCGTTCGGCGGGCGTAGTGTAATGGTTTATGGGGGGCATCAGGCCCATTGATATCGCAGCGGCGATGTAGTCCTGGGCCCATTGGCCGATGTTGTCCGGATCGGTGGGCGTTACATCGCCGAGTAGTGATTTCGTAAGCAGGATGGCGAGTTCTTCGAGAGACACCTGGCCGCCACGGTCGAACGGACCGCCGGTGTGTCCGGACAGCAGGAAGCCCTTGGCTTCTGCCAGATAGCCTGCGCTCCAGTGGAACGCATCCAGATCAGGGAAGCTGGCATTGGAAGGGGGTTCCGGGGGCTGGCCGAGCAGTCGGCTCAACAGGTCTGCGATGTTCGCGCGCGTCATGTTGTCGTCGATCACGGTGTCGTCGCCCAGGCCCTGGAAGATCCCGGCGGCGACCAGTGCGTCGAACTTGGCCTGGGTATCCAGCATGTCATCGCCATTCAGCGCGCGTGCCCTCGGCGTCAGCATCAGTGGAGCGCTGTCGCCAATATTCACCTGATAGAAGGCGTCGATGATGGCGTAGAGGATGTCCAGGCCGTCGTCGCTGTCGGCAATCGCCGAGACCATGGCCAGGGCGCCGTCCAGGTCGAGGCTGCGATCCCGCAGCGCATCGACCTGAACATGGTAGCGATACACGACATCGTTCTGTTCACCGGTCAGCAGATCAACGCCGCCGTAATAAAACACGGTGACCTCGTCCGGCATGTTGCTCAATGAGGGCAGGCGCAGGCAGTGCTGCCGGAGCTGCGGGTCATCGCTGCGGCAATAGTTGACCCGGGTGATCGGGTTGTAACCAAAGAAACCCTGGCTGTCGGTGTAGCCGATGGGCTCGTCATCGTCATGGCTGCCGGAGTCGTTCATGTCCACAAAGATCGTGGCGCCCGCCAGTCCGCCGTTGATAGTGATGCGGCCTTCACTGCCAGCGCTGGAACGATTGTTGCCATCCTGGGTGCTGGTACCGCCGCAGGCTGCCAGGGCCGTGATGGCCAGCGAGAGCAGCGACGTTTTCAAGAAAGTGTTCATGAGATCCCCCTCATGGATGCTCAGAAACGGGACTGCCAGCCGAGGCTGATGGCGGCAGTACGTGGCAGCGAGCTGCCGTCAATTTCAACGCGCTCCAGGCCCACCAGCGCATCCAGTGTCAGTCGGTTGAACAGTGTCATGCCGGCGCTGAGGCTGGACAGCTTGCTGCCTCGCTGATTGGCGTGATAACCGGCGCGCAGGCCCGGCGCCCAGACGTTGGGCAACTGGTAGGCGGTGACCAGCGACAGCATCTGCTCGCGATCGCCGGTGGGCGTGTTGGCGTCGGTCAGGTCATAACTGAAACCAGCCATGCCGCGGCCATTGCTGAACTCATAGCTGCCGTCCACGGTGGCCTGGCTGGCGAGTACCCATTTTTCGTTGGCGGCAATGCGACCTTCCTGCACGAAATAATCAGCGGTCAGGCAGTTGCTCTGCGCCTGAGAGCCAGGCGCGAGGTCCGCACAACCGACACCCACGGTGCCATAACGCAGTGATGGCTCGTTGAGGTTTTTCAGGGTCAGTCCGCCGCGCCAGTTGTCCTGCTGGAAGGCTACACCCACATCCAGCCCGAGGGCGGTGCTGGTGCGTTCGTTGGTGTCGTACTGATCCGAGATGATGTCCCCGATGCTGTCGTCGTCATCATTGGTGGCAGCAGTCTTCAGGTTGATCACCTGCTTGCTCAGAGCGCCGTTGATCAGGTTGGCGCGCGCGCCCACGCTGATCGACCGGTTGTCCTGCTGCCACAGTTCATCGGCCCAGCCGACGCTGACGCGGGTCAGCGTGGCCGATTTCAGATAGAGCGAGCTGCGGGTGCGCAGTTCCTGGTTGACGGCGTCATAGGTGACGGCGTCATCGAGGATGCTGGAACGTACTTCCGCATCGGCTTCCAGCGAAACACTGAAGGTGCCGACAGCGGTGCGGAAAGCAATCGGTGTCAGCGGCGCCTGCAAGCCGACGTTGACGCGCAGATAGCCGTCGCGGCCGAGGATTTCCACCAGTTCGTTGGTTTCGTTGGCCAGGGCGATGCCCTCGGCGACGGTCAGGTTTTCACGTTCCAGGTTATCGAGCACGTCATCGGCGCGATCAAGAAAGTTGTCGAGCTTGCCTGCTTCGTAACCCAGACTGAAGGCGCCGGCGCGGCCCATGCGAAAACTGCTGTCATCCGCGAGGACGCGAGCGCCGTGGGCAGGATTGCCGGAAAGACTTTGCAAATTGACGCCGTGGCTGTTGTGGCCATAGGTCACGTTGGGACCTTTGCCCACGGTGCCCGGCAGGGCCAAGGCAGGCACAGCGAGACTGACCACCACGGTGGCCGTGAGAGCGCGTATGAACATGGATTCCCCCAGATGAACCCGATCCGTTTGTTATGTACCGTGAGTATAGAAGGCGGCTGAAGCAGCTCACAACAGAAATGTGAGGATTGTCCCCTGTTCGAGGGACAGCGCCTGGCGACAGTTCAAACCAGGTAAGCAATTCAGACCAGATAAAGGGACAGGCTGGCCAGGGCGGTGCCGATAGTGAGTGCAGCCAGTACGTCACTGGGGTAATGGAGGCCCAGGAAGACGCGTGACAGGGCGACGCTGATGGCGAACGGCACCAGCAGGATCCCGAGCATGGGGTAATAGGCCAGAGCAACCAGCGTGAAGACGGTGGCGTGCAGGGTGTGCCCGGACGGAAAGCTGAATTCATCCAGTGGGGCCACCCAGGCGTGAATACGACCGTCATGGGCAAAGGGGCGCGGGCGGCGCGTCCAGCGTTTCAGGGTCTTGTACATCAGCAGTGCGACCAGCCCGGTGGCCAGCATGTGGGCAGCGGCGATCAGCCCGTACAGCCCATCCACCAGCACCATGGCCAGCATCAGGGTGTACCAGAAGACGCCATCACCCAATCGGCTGACCACGGAAAAGTAGGTGCGCAGCAGATGCTTCTCGCACCAGCGATTGGCGCGCAGGCACCAGCCGATGTCACGCAGCAGGATTACTTCACGGGATAGCGGTTGCATGGCAACTCCTCCTCGCGTCGTGGGGCAATGGTCAGGCCTGACAGCACGGCCTCGAAAGCTGCCGCCACCTGATCCGGGTGCAGGCGCTGCATCGCGGCGCGTGCGGCCCGGCCCTGTTGCTGGCGGGTACTGTTGTGGGTAGCCAGTGCGACGGCGGCGTCGATAAAGGCGGCGTCATCGTCCACGGCTGCGCCGTGCAGGCCACTGCGCAGGTGCTCGCGTGCCGCGCCATAATTGAAGGCCACGGTGGGTACGCCACTGGCCATGGCTTCCAGGGTAACGTTGCCGAAAGTCTCGCTGCGGCTGGGGAACAGGAACAGGTCGCCGCTGGCAAAATGCCGGGCCAGCTGCTCGCCCCGTTGCAGCCCGCAGAAAATGAAGTCCGGATTGGCCTGCGCCAGCGGAGCGCGTTGCGGACCCTCACCCACCCAGATGAAGCGGGCGTCGGGGCGCTGTTGCTGGATGGCGCGGAAAGCGCGAACGGCCAGGCCCAGATTTTTTTCCGCCGCGATGCGGCCCACATAGATGACGGCGAGGTCCGTGTCGGTCAGGCCCCAGTCGGCGCGCAGGGTGCTGTCGCGCCGGGTCGGGCTGAAGCGTGCCGGGTCCACCGCACGAGCCAGGTGGACCGGATGGCGGAAGCCACGCTGGCCGATGAAGTCGCGCAATTCCGCTGTCGGTACCAGCGTGGCCCCGGCCCGGTTGTGGAACCAGCGCATCCAGGCAAAGGCCAGGCCCTGCAGTGCTCCCAGGCCGTAGTCGCGCATGTATTCGTCGAAGCGTGTGTGCAGGCCGGTGGCGACCGGGATGCCCAGTTGCCGGGCGGTACTGACCGCCGACAGTCCCAGTGGGCCCTCTGTGGCGACGTAGACCGCTTCTGGCCGGTCAGCCAGCCATTGCTGGCGCAATGTGCGCCCGGCGGGCAGGCCGAACTTGAGGCCGGGATAGCGGGGCAGCGCCATGCCGCGCACCAGCGTATCCTGCAGGCCCGGCTCGTCGATCATGTCGGCACGTTGCCCGCAGGGGCGTGCGGTCTCATGGTCCTGACGCGGCCGCACCAGCGAGACACGATGACCGCGGCGGGCCAGGCCCCGCGCCAGATTACGAACCGTCAGGGCCACGCCGTTGATCTCCGGCGGGAAGGTTTCAGTGACGATGGCGTAGTGCTTGGTAGTGTTCATACCGGCAAGGGTGAGCGCCGCCGGTGACCGGTCTGTGTCAGCTTTATGACAATTCGTTGACCGGGCGTGGCTGGCCCGCCGGGCGCTGGCGCCTTACCATGGCGCTCCCTGAGGCCCTTGTCCGTTTGCCGCCATGTCCGCTCGCCAGCCCCCTGTCCTGTTTCTGATGGGCCCCACCTGCTCGGGCAAGACCGCGTTGGCCGTGGAACTGGTGCGCCGCAAGCCTCGGCTGGCGATCATCAATGTGGACTCGGCGCTGGTCTACCGGGAGCTGGACGTCGGCGCGGCGCGGCCGGAGCCGGAGGTGCTGGCGGTGGCGCCGCACCGGCTGCTGGGGTTCCGCGATCCGGCCGAGCCCTATTCCGCCGCAGATTTCCGCGAGGACGCACTGGCAGAAATCAGGGCACTGCATGAGCAGGGCCGTATTCCGTTGCTGGTCGGCGGCACCATGCTCTATTTCCGCACCTTGTTGCAGGGGTTGGCCGCCTTGCCGGCGGCCGACGCAACGGTCAGGGCGCAACTGGATGCCCGGGCCGCAGCAGAGGGGTGGCCCGCACTGCACGCCTGGCTGGCCGAAGTGGACCCGGAGACGGCGGCGCGGCTCAAGCCGAACGACCAGCAGCGGGTGCAGCGGGCGCTGGAGGTCTTCCTGCTGACCGGGGAGCCGTTATCCGCCCACCACGCCCGGCAGGCGACGGAGGGCGTTGGTGGCAGCCCTGCCTTCCCCTATAATGTGAAACAGTTCGCATTGTTGCCGAATGACCGGGCGCTGTTGCATGCCCGGATCGAGACCCGCTTTCATGCCATGCTGAAGACGGGGCTGATAGAAGAAGTGCAGCGGTTGGCGGCGCGGGGTGACCTGCACCCGGGACTGCCCGCAATCCGGGCGGTGGGCTACCGGCAGGTGTGGGGTTACCTGGCGGGGGAGTATGATCGCGAGGAAATGGTACGTCGGGCCATCGTGGCCACGCGGCAGCTGGCCAAGCGGCAACTGACCTGGCTGCGGGGCTGGCCGGGGTTGATCCCTCTGGATCCCGAGCATTCCCTTGAAAGCCTCTGCGAATCGGTGTTTAGTACCCTTCAGGAACCTTTTTATCCTGAGATGTGACGAACAGGCGTGGCACCCGGTTTGGGGTCACGAGAAAGACTGCTGCGGCGCTGGGCGCGTGCGCGGACAGGGGGACTTGAAATTCCACCTTGAGACCGCATTCACCAGAACCGTGACAGGTCCGGGTTTTGCCCGGTTATTGCGCTGATTGCCCCGGGAGCACTGTTCTGGCCATGGCCTGCAGCATGTTCTTGTAGGGCGTTACTTTTTACCCAGGACGTCAAGGAGAACCACCATGTCGAAAGGGCACTCGCTACAAGACCCTTTTCTGAATGCACTGAGAAAGGAACGGATTCCCGTATCCATCTTTCTGGTCAACGGCATCAAGCTTCAGGGTCAGATCGAATCCTTCGACCAGTACGTTGTGCTGCTGAAGAATGCGGTCAGCCAGATGGTATACAAGCACGCGATTTCCACCGTCGTGCCGGCACGCAATCCCCGTGCAGCGGGGCCGGCGGGCGGTAACCCGGCCATGGGTCAGCCCAATGGCGACAGCTTCCCGGGTAATGCCTGACGTCGAACCGGCCACCCCGGCAGCCAGGCTGCCGGGGTGGTGCTTTATCCCGCCCTGCCGGTTGGCGCCTCTCGCAGACACCCCACTACAACCGGTACTTCATGGAATTTTTTGAACGCCCAGATCATGCCGACCGCCCCGTAGAGCGGGCTGTGCTGGTGCACCTTGAGTTGCCTGACGCTGCCGGCCAGGAAGACCTGGAAGAGTTTCATCATCTGGTGGTCTCCAGCGGTGTGACGCCGGTGGCCGAGGTCACCGGTCGCCGTGACCGACCGGAGCCTGCGACCTATATCGGGTCGGGCAAGGTGGAAGAGGTGGCCGCTGCGGTGCTGGAGCATGACGCCGACGTGGTGCTTTTCAACCACGCCCTGAGCCCGGCCCAGGAACGAAACCTTGAGCGCGCCCTGAAATGCCGGGTGCTGGATCGCACCGGGCTCATTCTGGATATCTTTGCCCAGCGTGCCCGCACCCACGAAGGCCGCTTGCAGGTGGAACTGGCGCAGCTGCGTCATCTGTCCACTCGGCTGGTGCGTGGCTGGACCCATCTGGAACGGCAGAAAGGCGGCATCGGGCTCCGCGGGCCGGGTGAAACCCAGCTGGAAACCGACCGTCGTCTGGTGCGCGAACGTATCCGCGCCATTGAAGGGCGTCTGCTCAAGGTACGCAGCCAGCGCGCCCAGGGGCGTCGCGCCCGTGAACGCGCCGAAACGCCGCTGATTTCGCTGGTGGGCTACACCAACGCGGGCAAGTCGACCCTTTTCAATGTCCTCACGCAGGCCGAGGTATACGTGGCGGATCAGTTGTTTGCCACCCTGGACCCGACCTTGCGACGGGTGCGGGTGCCGGGCGTCGGCCCGGCGATTCTGGCGGATACGGTAGGGTTCATTCGCCATCTGCCTCACCGGCTGGTGGATGCGTTTCGTGCTACGCTGGAAGAAACGCTGGGGGCCAGTTTACTGCTGCATGTCACGGATTGCGCGGCTGAGGAGCGCGATCGGAACGTGCAGGCGGTGGAAGAGGTGCTGGCGGAGATCAGTGCCGACGCGCTGCCGGTGCTGCACGTCTATAACAAGACGGATCTGGCGGGCGAGATGCCACGCGTCGAGCGTGACGAACAGGGTCGGCCGTGGCGTGTCTGGTTGTCGGCGCATACCGGGGCTGGCATGGATCTGCTTTATGAGGCCATGGCCGAGCGCCTGGCGACGGGTTGGGTGGACCGCTGGGTGCGCCTGCCAGCCAATGCTGGTCGACTGCGGGCCCGCCTGCATGAGGCCGGAGAAGTGCTGTCCGAGGAGTCTGATACCGGAGGCGGCATGTTGCTGCGGGTGCGGGTCAACCGCATCCATTTTGAACGACTTTTGCGTGGTGAAGGCCTCAGCGAGGCCGATGTGGCCGTCGCCGCGCCGGTTGCAGGGGGCGAAGCCCCTTCCTACAATCCTTCCCGCCCGCGCGCAACGGGACGAGACTGACGGAGATTTCGATGGCCTGGAACGAACCTGGCGGACAGAAGCCCCGCGACCCCTGGGGGGGCGGCGGTGGTGGCAACAAGAATGATCAGGGGCCGCCTGATCTGGACGAGGTGATCCGCAACCTCAAGGACAAGTTGGGTGGCGCCTTTGGTGGCAAGGGCGGCAACAACAGCGGTGGGGGTGGCAGCAGTGCGCCATCCGGCGGCGTCGTCGCTATCGTGATCGCGGTGCTGCTGTTCGTGTACGCCTTCTGGGCGTTTTTCCAGGTGGACTCCGCTGAACAGGGTGTGGTGCTGCGATTCGGCAAGTTGCACCGCATCGTGGACCCCGGTCTGAACTGGCATCTGCCACCGTTTGAAGAATACAGCAAGGTCAACGTGACCCAGGTCAACAGCCATCGCATCAGCGAGGAAATGCTGACCGGGGATACCAACATTGTCAGCGTGACCCTGGACGTGCAGTACCGCGTGCTTGATCCGGCGGCGTACCTGCTGAAAGTGTCCAACTCCGAGCGCGTCCTGCGCAACGCCACCGAGAGCGCACTGCGCCATGTGGTGGGCAGCAAGACCATCAATGCCGTGCTCAGCTCCGAGCGGGAAGCGCTGCGCTCTGAAGTGCAATTGCGCTTGCAGGAATATCTGGATACCTACTCCACCGGTTTGCTGGTATCGGCGGTGGTGCTGGACAGCACCCAGGCGCCTGCGGCGGTGCGGGATGCGTTCCAGGATGTGACCCGGGCTCGTGAAGACGAGGATCGGTTCCAGAAAGAAGCTGAAGCCTATGCCAATGCGGTGATCCCGGAAGCGCGGGGCCGTGCCCAGCGTCTGCGGGAAGAGGCCGAAGCCTATCGGGCTGAAGTCGAAGCGCGTGCGACCGGTGAGGCGAGCCGCTTCTCGGCGCTGCTGACCGAGTATCGTCAGGCGCCGGAAGTGACCCGCGAACGTCTCTACATCGAGACGATGCAGGAAGTGATCGGCCGCAGCAGCAAGGTGCTGGTGGACGTGCAGGGCGGCGACAGCCTGATTTACCTGCCGCTGGATCAGATCATGAAGCAGCATCGCGAGCGTGACACCTCGTCGGGTAGCAGTAGCGACCGCAGTAGTAGCCAGCGCGAGAGCGGCAGTGGCAGCGGCGGCAGCAATGCGTCCGGCACTAACCAGCAACCACGCAGTCTCTATGGCCGCACCAGGGAGGTACGCTGATGTCCCCGAGAAGCCTGATGGGTCTGGTGGCCGCCCTGTTCCTGGTCATCGTGGCGCTGGATTCCTATTTCATCGTCAATGAAACCGAGCGTGCGGTGCTGAAGCGATTCCAGGAGATCGTGCGCACGGATATCGAGCCCGGTATCCACGGCAAGATGCCGTTCATCGACCAGGTGTTGAAGGTGGATGGCCGGGCGACCGCCTACGAGTTGCCCGCGCAGTCCTACCTGACGTCCGAGCGCAAGCTGATGGATGTCAGTTCCTTCGTCATCTGGCGTGTCGACGACGTGCAGAAGTACGTGACCGTTATCGGCGGTGGTGGCGCCAACACCTCTGAGCGCATGCGCGAGATCGCCCAGCAGCGGCTCAACGCCCGGGTGGCTGAGCGTCTGCGTAACGCAGTGGCCCAGCGCACCGTGCAACAGGTAGTGGCAGGTCGCCGCGAGGTGATCGTTGACCCGGAAAGTGGTCTGATGGATGGCAATGGCGAAGTCACCGCCCGCGAGCTCGGCTTCGGCGACGGCACCGGTGAGGATGACGAGCCGCTGGAAACCATCACCGCTGAGGAAGCCTCGCGCATGGATCCGCAGGAAGATGCGCGTGAACAACTGATGGTGGCGGTGCTGGCTGACGTGAAAGATGAGGCGCTGGAGGATTTCGGTATCGACGTGGTCGATATTCGCCTCAAGCAGGTGGACTGGCCGGACGAAGTGCGAGAGCGGGTGTTCGAGCGGATGCGGGCCGAGCGTGCCCGGGATGCAGCCCGGCACCGCTCTGAAGGCCGCGAGGCCGCGGAGATCATCCGCGCCCAGGCGGATCGTCAGCGCACGGTGCTGCTGGCCGACGCCTTCCGCGATGCCGAGCGCACGCGTGGTGAGGGCGATGCCACCGCAGCACGCATCTATGCGGACGCCTACAATCGTGATCGTGAGTTCTACCGGTTCTACCGCAGCCTTCAGGCCTACCGGGAGACCTTCCGCGACAGCGGCGACGTGATGGTGCTGGAGCCGGATGGCGACTTCTTCCGCTACCTGAAGAGCGCGACCGGCAACTGACCTGAAACGAGGCACTAAAGTCGCCCGGGATGAGTGCCCGGGCGGCGTCAAAGTGTTACCATGCGCAACGCCGAGCCAGAATGGCTCGGCGTTTTGCTGTCTGGGTTTCCGCCAGGGCGGGCTGTGATGGACTGGTCTTTGCTGTTCAAGGCGCTGTGTCTGGTGCTGGTGATCGAGGGAATTCTCCTGTTCGCCGCCCCGTCACGCCTGCGCGAGGCCGCGCAGCTGCTGGCTCGGCTGGATGACCGCACCCTGCGACTGATCGGCCTGGTAGCGATGCTCGCCGGTGCGGGCCTGATCAGTCTGTTCCGGATATAGGACATGATGAATCGCGAAGAACAGTGGCTGTTGCCTGAAGGGGTGGAAGAAGTCCTGCCCGACCGTGCTGCCGTGATCGAAGGGCTGCGCCGGCGGTTGCTGGACCTGTACGACCGCTGGGGCTACCAGCTGGTGTTCCCGCCGCTGATCGAGTTTCTGGAGTCGCTGCTCAACGGAGCCGGGCGTGATCTGGAGCGCGAGACCTTCAAGCTGACCGACCAGTTGAGCGGCCGCCTGATGGGCGTGCGCGCCGACATTACCCCTCAGGTGGCGCGGATGGATGCCCACAGCCTGCGTCGTCAGGGGCCGACCCGGCTTTGCTATTGCAGTACTGCACTGCGCACCCGTGCCGCCCTGCCTGGCGGGTCGCGGATTCCCTATCAGATCGGCGTCGAACTGTTCGGCCACGACGGCGTGGACAGTGATGCCGAAGTCATCAGCCTGATGCTGACCACCCTCAGCGAGGCCGGCGTCAGCGGCATTACCCTGGATCTGGGCAATGTGGCCATCTACCGTGCACTGGTGGCAGCCGCCGGCCTGGATGACGTCGACGAAGCTACCCTGTCGGATATCTTCCAGCGCAAGGCGCGCACGGAGCTGGACGCGTTTCTGGCTGCCCGTGATCTGCCTGCGCCGGTGAGTCGTGCCCTGGCTGCGCTACCCTGGCTGGCGGGCGCTCAGGCGCTGGTGGAAGCGCGGGCCTTGCTGGCGGAGACCGGCGAGCAGGTGCTGGCGGCCCTGGCCCAGCTGGAAGCGCTGGTCAGTCGCATCCAGACCCGCTTTCCGACGGTGCGGTTGCATCCGGATCTGGGCGAATTGCGCGGCTACCATTACCACACCGGGTGCACCTTTGCGGCCTACCGCGATGGCCAGAGCGAGCCGCTGGCCAAGGGCGGCCGTTACGATCATATTGGTGAAGTCTTCGGTCGTGCGCGGCCGGCCACCGGCTTCAGTGCCGATCTCAAGCTGCTGGCCGATTGCCAGCCGCAGCCGCCGGTGCGCGGCATTCTGGCGCCAGCGGGGTCCGATGTGGCCCTGCTGGCGGAAATCGGTCGCCTGAGGGCGGCCGGTGAGCGGGTCGTACAGGCCTTGCCGGGCGTCGATAGCGACCCGGTGGAATTGGGCTGCGACCGGCGCCTGGACGCTGACGGCGACCGCTGGCAGCTTGTGTCTTTCCAACATCGCGGATCAGTAGAGCACTAATGGGCAAGAACGTCGTTATTCTCGGCACCCAGTGGGGTGATGAAGGCAAGGGCAAGATCGTGGATCTGCTCACCGATCAGGTGGGCTGCGTAGCCCGGTTCCAGGGTGGTCACAATGCCGGCCACACGCTGGTGATCGACGGCAAGAAGACGGTCCTGCACCTGATTCCCTCCGGCATCCTGCGCGATGGTGTGCAGTGCCTGATCGGTAATGGTGTGGTGCTGGCGCCTGACGCCTTGCTGCGCGAAATCCGGGGGCTGGAAGACAAGGGCGTACCAGTGCGCGAGCGCCTGCGCCTCAGTGCTTCCTGTCCGCTGATCCTGCCGGTACATGTGGCGCTGGATCAGGCCCGCGAGCGCGCCCGGGGTGAGGCCAAGATCGGCACCACCGGGCGTGGTATCGGCCCGGCCTATGAAGACAAGGTCGCGCGCCGTGGTGTGCGCCTGGGTGATCTGTACCAGCGCGAGCGCTTTGCCGCCAAGCTGGGCGAGCTGATGGATTACCACAACTTCGTGCTGCGTAATTACTACAACGCCGAGCCGGTGGACTTCCAGCAGACGCTGGACGAGATGATGGCGTATGCCGAAGAGCTGCGCAGCATGGTCACGGACGTCACCGAAATCCTGCATGCCAAGCGTCGTGCGGGCGAGAGCATCATGTTCGAGGGTGCCCAGGGCACCCTGCTGGATATTGATCACGGCACCTATCCCTACGTGACGTCCTCCAACACCACGGCGGGCGGCACGGCCACCGGGTCCGGTTTCGGGCCGTTGTATCTGGATTACGTGCTGGGGATCACCAAGGCCTACACCACCCGCGTTGGGTCCGGCCCTTTCCCCACCGAGTTGTTCTGTGATGTGGGTGAGCGTTTGGCTGAGCGGGGCCATGAGTTCGGCTCCACCACCGGGCGTGCGCGTCGCTGTGGCTGGTTCGATGCTGTGGCGCTCAAGCGCGCGATCGAGATCAGTTCGGTCAGTGGCCTGTGCCTGACCAAGCTGGATGTACTCGACGGACTCGACACCATCAATATCTGTGTGGGCTACAAGGATGCTGACGGCAACAGCCTGTCGGCGGCCTGGGATGCAGATTCCTATGCCCTGATGGAGCCGGTTTATGAGACGCTGCCAGGCTGGAAAGAATCAACGCTGGGCGCGCGCACTCTGGAGGCACTGCCGGAAAATGCGCGAGCGTATATCCGCCGCATTGAGGAAGTCACTGGCGCGCCCATCGATATCATTTCCACCGGGCCCGACCGTAACGAAACCATCGTATTGCGTCACCCCTTCGCCTGATTCCTGCCCCGCCGTCACGAGTTGTTGAAACCCGTGGCGGCATTCTCCGGCTCACACGCTGCATCACACGCCGAATTTACAAAATAATCCGCTTCTCCGTTGCCGTGCCCGCCGGGCTTGGGTAAACATGGAGGTGCGGCGGTGACGCCGCGCAGACAGGGAGAACCGGACATGGACATCATTCGCATTATTTTTGCCGTATTGCTGCCGCCGTTGGGCGTGTTTCTTCAGGTGGGCCTCGGCGGTGCCTTCTGGCTCAATATCCTGCTGACATTGCTGGGTTACTTCCCGGGTGTCATTCATGCGGTATACATCATCGGCAAGAAATAGGACACAAGGGGACCCACAGGCATGACCGACGACGCATACGCCGAAAAAATGAAGGCGCTGCGCCTGCAGTACCTGAAGACACTGCCAGAGCATGCCCGTGTGCTGAACGAGCACTGGCGCCGGTTGCGTCACGTCAGCTGGGAAGCGCAGTCGGTTCAGGCCATGTACCAGGCAGCCCACAAGCTGGCGGGCAGCGGGACCACCTTCGGTTTCAGTGAGATTACGGACAAGGGCCGTGCGCTGGAGCAATTGCTGGTGCCGATGATCGAGACCGGCGAGGTGGCATCCACGGCGCGCCGGGAGGCCATTCATGGCGCGCTGAAAGCGCTGATCAGCGCCATGGAAGCGGCCCTGCGCGGACGTCGCCCCGCTGAACCCGCGCCGTCGGCTGTGCAGGCGCCCGCCGAGTCAGCCCGTGCCGCCCGTGTGGCGCTGGTGGAAGACGACGAGATGGTGGCCAGCCAGTTGCGTCTGTGGCTGGAGGACCTGGGCTATGACGCCATCTGGTTCACAGCGCCGGAGGCGTTCGAACAGTCGCTGGTCCAGGGGCATTTTGACCTGTTGTTGCTGGATGTGAGTTTCCCGGACGCACCGCTCGGTGGTGTTGACTGGCTGGCGGAGGCGCGTGAGCGTATCGGGCAGCGATTGCCAGTGGTCATGCTGTCCGCGCGCACCGATATGACCTCGCGTTTGCGCGCTCTGCGCGCGGGGGCAGCGAGCTACCTGCCCAAGCCGGTGGCACGAGAGGATCTGGTGGCGCGTGTGCAGGGCCTGCTGGAGCACCGCGAGGCGGATCGCCCGCGCGTCCTGTTGGTTGATGACGATGTCGCCCTGTGCAGTTGGGTCAGCACAGTGCTGGATGAACAGGGGTTCAGTGTTCGTGCGCTGAATCAGCCACTCGGGATTCTGGATGCCCTGGAGCGTACCCGCCCGGATGTGCTGGTGCTGGACTACCAGATGCCGGGCATCAACGGCGTTGAAGTGGCGAGGTTGCTGCGCCAGGACCCGCGTTATCTGGATATTCCCATCCTGTTTGTGTCCGGGGATCCGGAAGCCCTGTCGCGGCAGCATGACTTCAGCATTGTTGGTAACGCCTTTCTCAGCAAACCGCTGGACCCCGCGCAACTGGGCTTGTCCCTGCGTAATCTGTTACAGCAGGCACGGCAGGTCTCGAGCCGGATCCGCATGGCCAGTGCTCGGCAGCGGCCGGAGGGATTGCAGAACCGGGCCTATTTTCTGACGGCCCTGAACGAGACGCTGGGTGCCCAGCGGCTGTCGGGTGCGAGTCAGGGTGAGCTGCTGCTGCACCTGGTGGTGCATAACAGTGATTACCTCCGCCAGCGCCACGGCGTGATGGGCGCGGCCGCGATTCATGACCGTATCGAGCAGGCGCTGGCCTCTCGCCCAGAGGTGGCGGGGCGGGGTTGCATCTGGGGGGAATTCACCTTTTTGCTGCGCTTGTCCCTGCCTGAGAGCGAACTGGCGGAAGAGTTTGCCGACACTTTCCGGCAAGCATTGCAGAGCAAGGACTTTGTCGGTGGTGAAGGGCAGAGTGCCGAGTTTTCGCTGGGCGGAGTGATGCTGGATGGCAGCCATGCGAGTGTCGAGCAGTTGTTGCGGGCGGCCGAAAAGGCCTGCGCGGAGGCACTGAAGGACAAGTCAGTGGGTACTGTGCTGGCGGCCACCGATCGCACAGCGGGTCGCAAGCCAGCGGATGACGCGCTGCGTCAGGCGATCAAGGCGCGCAACTATCGCCTGATGTTCCAGCCGATCGTCAATCTGGAAAGCAATGAGCCCCTGTTCGAGGCGTCCATTCGCCTGGAAGATGCCGCGGGCAACAGCTACCTGCCTGCCCAGTTCCTGGAGTTTGTCGAGCGTTACGCCGAGGGCGGGCTGACTGGCCTGGATCGCTGGATCATCGAGCATACGGTGCAGGAGATGTCGCAGTTGCGCGGCAAGGAGGCCGAGTCCTGGGCCGTCGTCATTCGGCTGTCACCGGTGGAGGAAACGCTGGACAAGTTGCTGCCGTTCATCGCCAACGTGCTGCAGAACTCACGTCTGAAGGGGACGCGCCGGGTGTACTTCTCGCTACCTGAGTCATTTGTCATGCGTCACCCCGCCCGGGTGGCCACCCTGTTCGAGCATCTGCGCAAGATGAATTGCGGTGTGATGATTGATCAGGTGTCCGGTGATGACAGCACCGAAGCGCTGATGCGTGAGCTGCCCGCCCCGGACATGATCAAGCTGGCGGAGGAGTGGAACCAGCGCATTCGCCAGCGGGATCAGGCGGCGCCGGTACTGGCGCGACTGGCCGGCTATGTGGGCGGCAACGATAATCTGGTGGCGGCGGGTATCGAGGATACACAGCTGTTTGCCGCCTTCTGGGACCTGGGTATCCGTCAGTTCCAGGGCTTCTTCATCCAGGAGCCTTCAGAGGCGCTGGCCTGGGAGGCGCACTGACCCCCTCTTTGCTACTTGCGGCGTTTGACGGTCAGCACCAGGACGATCACCAGCAGCACGGCCCCCGCCGGGAAGAACAGCAACACGTTGCGACGCTTCTCGGCGCGCTCGCGCTCGGCATCGTCAATCGGGCGGATTTCCTGAGGCTGGAAGACCGATGAGGCCTGGGCAGGCGTGGCGACCGGGGGCAGAGACGTGGTCACGGAGACGGCCAGGACCAGTGCCAGGCCGACGATCAGGCGGCGCAGGGCGCGGGTCAGGATGCGGGAAGTGTGCGCTGTGACGGGCATGCGAAAGCACCTCAAGCAGGTCCGGTTCAGGCGACCCCGGAGACAAAAAAGGCTCCCGTCGGGAGCCTTTCTTTTAATTGGTGCCGAGGAGAGGACTTGAACCTCCACGCCCTTTCGAGCACTAGCACCTGAAGCTAGCGTGTCTACCAATTTCACCACCTCGGCAGTCGGAGCGATTGCCCCGAGAGCGCGCGTATTCTAGTACACCCGCGTGTCATGTCAAACTTTTCCTGAAAATTTGTGTCAGACTCCGCGAGGCCCGATGGCTGGCAAGGTTGCGCCAGGCGGGCTCAGGCCCCACTATTGGGGCACCTATTACTTTTTTGAGGCGGCCGGAAGCCGCATCCCATGCGTCCAACGGGGCGCCTCCTCAGGAAAACCAAGTTATATGAGCAAGAAACCCAGAAGTTACCGTGACCCGGAAGCGGCACGGGAGGCTTCGCGTTATGACCGCCCGGTGGCGAGCCGGGAACTGATACTGCATGTCCTCAACGACCAGGGTCGCCCCCTGACCCGAGACCAGCTGGAAGACCTGCTGGAGATTCCCGATCACGACGACGACCGCGAGGCCCTGCGCCGACGCCTGAAGGCGATGCTGCGGGATGGCCAGCTGGTGCAGAACCGTCGCGGCCAGTATGGCGTGGCGGATCGCATGAACCTGATTCCCGGCCGGGTGGTCGGTCACCGCGACGGCTTCGGCTTTGTGGTGACCGATACCCAGGGCGAGGATGACCTGTTCCTGTCGCCGCGCCAGATGCAGACCGTGATGGACGGCGACCGGGTGATGGTCAGCGTGGAAGGGCGCAACCGCTTTGGCAAGCTGGAGGCCCGCATCGTCGAGGTCATCGAGCGCGCCAGCACAGAAGTGGTGGGCCGCTTTGTGTTCACGGCGGCCGGCCCCGGCATCGAACCGGCCAACCGACGCCAGACCACGGATGTCCTGATCACCGACATGAACGGGTTGCGGGTTGAGCCCGGTGACCATGTGCGCGCGGAGATCCTCAGTTACCCCACCGTGAAAGACCCGCACTTGCAGGTGCGACTGATAGAGGTCATTGCCTCCCCGGATGAGCCGGGCATGGAAGTGGAAGTGGCACTGCGCAGCCACGACATTCCCTTTGTCTGGCCGCCGGAAGTGGAGGCCGAGGCCCGGGATATCGAAGAAACCGTGTCCGAGGCCGCCAAGCGCGGGCGCGTGGACCTGCGCGACCTGCCGCTGGTCACCATTGATGGCGAGGACGCGCGCGATTTCGATGATGCCGTCTATGTGGAGAAGCGCCGCTGGCGGCGCGGCTGGCGCCTGATTGTCGCCATCGCCGATGTCTCCCATTACGTCAGGCCGGGCACCCCGCTGGACACCGAAGCGCACCGCCGGGGCACCTCGGTCTACTTCCCCAACCGGGTGGTACCGATGTTGCCGGAGAAGCTGTCCAACGGCCTTTGTTCGCTGAACCCGGATGTGGACCGCCTGTGTCTGTTCTGCGAGATGCAGATTTCCGCCAATGGCCGCTTGACCGGCTACAGCTTCGGCGAGGGCGTGATGCGCTCCGTCAAACGGCTCACCTATACCCAGGTGGGCGCGTTGATCGAGCAGCCGGAGAGCGAGGCAGCGCAAACCCTGCGCGGCGAACTGCCCAGGCCGGTGCTCACCGCGCTGAGCGAATTCCACGGCCTGTACCAGGCTCTGCGTGCTCGCCGTGAAGAGCGCGGCGCCATCGACTTCGAGACCGTGGAAACGAAGGTGCTCTTCGACGAGCAGAAGAAGATCAGCGCCATCGAGCCTGCACACCGCAACGTGGCTCACATGATGATTGAGGAGGCCATGCTGGCCGCGAACATCAGTGCGGCAAAACTGCTGGAGAAAGCGGGCGTGCCGGCATTGTTCCGGAATCACGAACCGCCGAAGAACGAGAAGCTGGAGTCTCTGCGCGAGTTCCTTGGGCCACTGGGCGTCAAACTGGCCTGGACCGAGAAAGACGGTGCGGCGACCCCGGCGGTGTTCCAGAAGCTGGGCAAGGCCATTGCGAAGCGCCCGGATCGCATCCTGATCCAGACGGTGATGTTGCGCTCCCTCACCCAGGCCCGCTACAGCGCCGAGAACAAGGGGCACTTCGGGCTGGCCTACGGCGCTTATACCCACTTTACCTCACCGATTCGCCGTTATCCTGATCTGCTCGTGCACCGGGCGATTCGTTACCTGGTGCGCAACGGCAAGGAACCCAAACACACCCAGAACCCCGGCAAGCTGGCGGCACTGGACAAGGCGCAGATACTGCCTTACGACACCAATCATATGGTGGCGCTGGGTGAACACTGCTCGATGACCGAGCGGCGTGCAGACGATGCCTCACGCGATGTCATGCAGTGGCTGAAATGCCAGTTCATGCTGCAGCACATTGGCGATGTTTTCGAGGGCGTGATCAGTGGCGTGACCGGCTTCGGCCTGTTCGTGCAGATCAACGATCTGTATGTGGATGGCCTGGTGCATGTGGCGAACCTTGACAGCGACTACTATCGCCATGACGAGAAGCGTCACCGTCTGGTGGGCGAGTCCTCCGGGCGCCAGTTCCGCCTTGGCGATACCGTGACGGTGCGCGTGGCGGCGGTGCATGTGGAAGACCGCAAGGTCGACCTGCAGCTGGCGGATGATCCGGCCAAAGGTGGCCGCAGCGGCAGCAAAGGGCCGGGCCCGGTGCGCAAGGCGCTTGCCGAGGGCCGGATCAATACAGGCGGCGCGGGCAAGAAAGCATCCGGCGGTGGCCGCAAGCCGAAGAAGGCAGCGGCCAGGCCGCAGGCGGCCTCATCGGGGAAGAAAGCGGCTACCGACAAGACCGGCGCGGACGGCAAGCGCAGCGGCAGCTCCCGCCGTCGGCGGCGTTAAGCCGGTAACGCCTGAACAGGACTGGGACGCATGAGCAAGCCTTTATGGTTCTCCGGCCTGCACGCGGTGGCGGCGATCCTGCGCCACCGGCCTGAGGCGGTGCTGGAAATGTATGTGCTGGAAAGCCGCGCGGAGCGGGGTGAAGACCGTCTGGATCGGGTCTGCGCCCAGGCCCGTGCCCTCGGGGTGTCACCCCGGGCGGTGGGGCGCGACGCGCTGGAGCGCAATGCCGGGCCTCAGCATCAGGGTGTTGCGGTGCGGGCCCGCCCGCGTATCCCGGGGGACGACAACAGCCTGCCGGGGCATCTGGAGCGGCTGACGCGCCCGCCGTTGCTGCTGGTGCTGGATGGCGTGACCGACCCGCACAACCTGGGCGCTTGCCTGCGCACCGCCGATGCCGTCGGCGTGGACGCCGTGATCGTGCCGCGTCGCAACGCCTGTGGCCTGACGCCGGTGGCCTGCCGCAGCGCGGCCGGTGCCGCAGAGTCGGTGCCCTACTTTGAGGTCAACAACCTGGCGCGCACCCTGGATGCATTGCGTGCCGAGGGCGTCTGGGTGGTGGGCACCGGCCGCGACAGTGGCAGCCAGCGGCTGCATGACTTCGTGCCAGAGGGCCCGCTGGCCGTGGTCATGGGGGCTGAAGGTGATGGCATGCGCCGCCTGACCCGTGACAAGTGCGACTATCTGCTGGAAATCCCGATGTGTGGCGAAGTGGAGAGTCTGAACGTCTCTGTGGCCTCAGCGGTGGTGCTCTATCATCTTGCCGCGCCGAGGCTACAGGCCTAGCGCAACTGCACGCGCACGGCGGCATCCCGTTCCATCGGCGGCAAGGCGGGGGGCGGCGCCGCGCGTCGATACAGGCGTTCATCGTCGTCGCCGGGCCACTGCAGCGGCGGGTGTGAAAGGCCTTCCAGAGCATTTCCCGGCGGCGAATAGAGCGCTCCCTCCAGCGCCTCGCTGGCCATGCGCTCCGCCGGGAGGGGTGGCAGCGGGAAGCTGATGTGGGTGGTGCGATCAAAGCGGCGCGGCTCCGGATAGCGGGGCTGCTCGTAACCGTCGGCATTGCGTACCGCCTGCTCCAGATCTTCCGGCCCGGTTACGCGGTGCCAGGGTTTCTCGTAGCGTCCACTTTCTTCCTTGTTGCCCTGGCCTGAAGGGGGCGCCATGCCATCGGTGGCCGTGCCGTGCTGGTGCTGCCAGTTGAGCATATCGGCGACAAAGGCCTGGGTGTCGGTGTAGTCGTTGATGTCCGGGCGTGGTGGCGGGCTGGCGTGAGCCGTCAGCGCCCATGCCAGCGTGGCGATCACCAGACTCAGGGCGCGCAGCAAGCAGGCCCGGAGCCGGAAGTCAGGGGTTGCAGCCCGAGCAGGCATAAATGTTGCCCCAGATTTTCAGCACGGCGCCATTGGCGTCGATCAGGAAGCGGAGGTTGCCGCGCTGGTCGAACGCCAGGGGCAGCGCGCGGGGGTCTTCTGCCTGGGCCCACTGGCGCTCCACATCGACCTCCCGGCGCGCCTGATCGGTCTGTGCCAGACGGCGCTCCTGGTCATCGCCACGCCAGTCTGCGGGCAGCATGACATAGCGGCTCCGTGGCAGCGGGTCCGGCGCGTCCGCCAGCCGGGTCAGCAGACGCTCGGAGGCCAGGGTCTGACTGTCCAGATCGGCCATCGGGAAGCTGCGCGAGGTGCTGCGTCCGTGCCAGGTGGTGTGGCGCTGGTAATCAAAAGGGGGGCGGGCGTCCGCCCGGGCCACAGCATCGTTCAGGGTAGGGGTCGCCGGCGGCGGTGTCTGGCCTGTTTCCTCATAGGTGTCGGGGCAGGCCTCGCGGTGGCGCAGCTTGTCGTCCTCGATGCGCTTGAACTGCATGATGTCGACGATAAAGGCGCTGTAGTCGGTGTAGTGCTCCAGTAGTGGTCGTTCTGGCAGCACGATGGCGGTCTCGCAGTCGGCCGCCAGGGCCGGGGTGCTGCCCGGGAACAGCAAAGCCAGGGGCAGCAGAACCTGGGGCAGCGGCGAGCGGACCAGCCGGGTCAGAAAGGTCTTCATGGGGTATCCCCACCATTTATTATTGTGTTATTTCCGGGCGCATCGCGCGCGTACCCAGAATACGGCTTGTGGGCGGGGCTGGCAACGGCCCCGGACGGGCGGCACGGCTGGACAGTTTCCCGGATGTGGCCTAGAATCGCGCCCCTTCCCGGGTCAACATGCAGATTACCCGGGGACTCCTTGCTTCACCGCCCGCAGCGGCTGCTGTCGGCGGGAGGCTGCCCAATCCGAAAGGAGCATACAATGCGTCACTATGAAATCGTGTTCCTGGTTCATCCGGACCAGAGCGAACAGGTGCCCGCCATGATCGAGCGTTACACCGCCATGATCAAGGAAGCCAAGGGTGCTGTTCACCGTCTTGAAGACTGGGGTCGCCGCCAGCTGGCTTACCCGATCAACAAGATCCACAAGGCACACTACGTGCTGATGAATATCGAGTGCGACGGCGAAACCCTCGCGGAGCTGGAGAACACCTTCCGCTTCAACGACGCCGTGATCCGTAACGCGGTAATCCGCCGCGAAGAAGCTGTTACCGAAGCTTCTCCGCTGGCCAAGTCGAACGAGAAGGAGGAGGTCGCCAGCTGAGCTCCGAGCGTAACAGCTGCGAACTGACCGGCGTCATTCATACACTTGAACGGCCGCGTCTGACCCCCGCCGGGGTCGCCACCAGGAAACTCTGGCTGGAACATCGCTCCCGGCAGGAAGAAGGCGGGGTACCACGGGAAGTCCAGGCACGCCTGGCCGTGGTACTGACCGGCGAAGCCCTGGTGCGGCAGAGCGAATCGCTCGCCGAAGGGCAACGCCTCCGGGTCACGGGTTTTCTGGCCCGGGCCGGATTCAAGGGTGAAGCCCGCGACAGATTGCAGTTACACGCGCAGACGCTGGAAGGTCTCTGACACCGAATATCGAGGAGAAAGTTTCATGGCACGTTTTTTCCGCCGTCGTAAATTCTGCCGCTTCACCGCGGAAGGTGTAACCCGGATCGACTACAAGGATCTGGACACCCTGAAAGCCTACATCACCGAGACCGGCAAGATTGTCCCGAGCCGTATCACGGGCACCAACGCGCGCTACCAGCGCCAGTTGGCCCAGGCGATCAAGCAGGCTCGTTATCTGGCGCTGTTGCCTTACAGCGACTCCCACGACAACTGAGCCCGGACCGGAACAGAGGTAAACGATCATGCAAGTTATTCTGCTGGACAAGATCAAGAATCTGGGCGACCTGGGTGCCGTCGTGGATGTGCGCGCGGGTTATGGCCGCAACTTCCTGATTCCCCAGGGCAAGGCCCTGCCGGCCACCAAGGAAAACCTGGCCGTTGTTGAAGAGCGTCGCGCCGAGCTGCAGAAGCAGGCCGAAGAAGCGCTGGCCGCGGCCCAGGCCCGTCTCGAGAAGCTGGCTGAAGCCCAGGTCACCATCGGCGCCAAGGCTGGTGACGAAGGCAAGCTGTTCGGTTCCATCGGTACCCGTGACATCGCTGAGGCGGTGAGCGCGCAGACCGGCGTGGAAATCGAGAAGGCTGAAGTCAAACTGCCGCTGGGTGCCCTGCGCACCACTGGCGAGTTCGATATCGACCTGCAGCTGCACGCTGAAGTCTCCACCACCGTCAAGGTGGTGATTGTCGCCGAGGCCTGATTCACGCCTGGCGTCACGCCCTGACCGGCGCCGATTGCCCCTGCGGGGGTGCGGTGCCACAATGCGGGCACTGCCTTAACGGGCAGTGCCCGTTTTGTTTCCGGAATGCCTGCGAATGAATGATGTGACACAGCTGGATCAGCACCTGCCAGAGGCCCTGCGTTTGCCACCGAATTCGGTGGAGGCAGAACAGGCGGTGCTTGGCGGCCTGATGCTCAATAACGACGCCTGGGACCAGGTGTCCGAACGCGTCGGTGAGCATGATTTCTATCGCAAGGATCACCGCCTGATCTTTCGGGTGATGGTGCAGCTGGTGGAACAGGACCAGCCCCGTGACCTCGTGACCGTATCGGAAGCCCTGGAAAACCTCGGGCAACTGGAAAGCGCTGGCGGCATTGCCTACCTGTCCGAGCTGTCTCGCAATACGCCCAGTGCGGCCAATATCTCCGCCTATGCGGACATCGTGCGCGAGCGTTCGATCCTGCGGCAGCTGATCCAGATTTCGCAAAAAGTTGCGGATCGTGCGTTCCGCCCGGAAGGGGCCTCCAGTAGCGAGATTCTGGACCAGGCCGAGTCTGCGATTTTCGAAATCGCCGAACAGCAGAATCGCGGTACTGGCCCGGAAGGCATCAAGAGCATTCTGAAAAAGGCGGTCGACAGGATCGACGAGCTGTACCGCACCAAATCTGCGGTCACCGGCCTGTCCACCGGCTTTACCGAACTGGATCGCATGACCTCCGGCATGCAGCCCGCTGACATGATCGTCGTCGCCGCACGGCCCTCCATGGGCAAATGCATCATGGCCGGGTCGCGTCTGGTGGATCCGGAAACTGGCGCGCTGGTGACAATTGATGAACTGGTGGCGGCCCAGCGCGCGCGGCTGCTGACCCTGGATGATCGCTTCCGGCTGGGCACCGCCAGTGCCTCGGCGTTTGTCGATGACGGCATCAAGCCGGTGTTCCGCGTGCGCACCGCCAGTGGTCGTGAAATCTGTACCACGCTGACGCACCCTTTCCTGACCGGCGACGGCTGGCAACCGCTGGGGCAGATCGGTGTTGGCGAGCGTGTCGCCGTGCCGCGCCAGATTCCGGTATTCGGCGATGACACGCTGCCTGAACACGAAGTGCGGGCGTTGGCCTATTTCATTGCCGACGGCGGCACCACGCAGACCTGTCCGATGTTCACCAATCGCGATGAGCGTTTGCTGGCGGACTTTGAGCAAGCTGTCGCAGCGTTCGGTGGGCATCAATGTCGACGCATTGATGACGGGCAGCGCACACCGACCTTGCGCGTCAGCCGTGATATGACGCTGATAGCGGATGTGCGCGCCGGTTTTGCCGCTGCCCTGAAGCGCCTGCTGGCGGAACTGCGCATGACCGGTGAAGCGCTGTCGCAACTGCTGGGCGTGAGCAAGGCCACTGTCAGCTATTGGTGCAACGGCCGGGCGGTGCCTGCCGCAGGGACCTTGGAGCAGCTTTGCGTGGCATTGAAGGTAACGCCGGTGCAGCTGGGTCTGCCGCAGCATACCGCCGGTGCAAAAAATGGCCCCAATGGTGTGCGCCTGTTCCTGGCGCAGCACGGTGTCTGGGCGCGCAGCGCACTGGAGAAATCATTACCCGAAGCGGTGTTTCGCTTGCCCCGCAGCCAGCTTGCTCTGTTCCTGAACCGCCTGTTTGCCTGTGATGGCAGCGCCTTCGTGCAGGGTAATGGACAGGCACGGATCAGCTATGCCTCGTCCAGCCCTGCGCTGATTCGTGGTGTGCAGCACCTGCTGTTGCGCTTCGGTGTGCTGGCTAAAGTGCGTCGCAAGCAGCATCGCTATCCCGGCCTGAAGCAGTCGCCTTGCGAACTGGAGATTATGGATCAGACCAGCCTGGCGACCTTTGTCCGCGAGATCGGTATCTTCGGCAAGGAAGATGCAGTGGCGCGTGTTATGGCGGCGCTTGACGGCAAGCGTGCGCACAGCAACCGCGACAGCCTGCCGCCATCGGTGAATCGGTATGTCCTGGCCCGCAAAGGTGATGACAGCTGGGCAGACTGTTTTGCCCGGATCGGAGAGGTCTGCCCGCCAGGCTACAATCCACATCTTGTCGGTCGCAGCGAGCGGAACCTGTCCCGGTCCAGAGCTGCAGAGTTTGCCCGGCTGTTTGATGACGACTACCTGGCCAGTTTGGCCACCTCGGATGTGTACTGGGACGAAATCACGTCCATCGATTATATCGGTGAGCATCAGGTCTACGATCTGACCGTGCCGGGCACACACAATTTTGTCGCCGAGGACTTCTGCGTCCACAACACCACCTTCGCGATGAACCTGGTGGAGCATGTGGCGATCAAGGAGGACAAGCCGGTGCTGGTGTTCTCCATGGAGATGCCCTCTGATTCGCTGGTCATGCGGATGCTGTCGTCGCTGGGTCGTATCAACCAGCAGAATGTGCGTTCCGGGCGGCTGGAGGCGGACGACTGGCCGCGTATCAGTTCGGCCATTCAGCTGTTGTCCGAGCGCAAGTTGTACATCGATGACACGGGCGGCCTGTCGCCCATGGAAATGCGCGCCCGGGCGCGCCGGGTAGCGCGCGAGTGTGGTGGCAAGCTGGGCCTGATCATGATCGATTACCTGCAGCTGATGCAGGTGCCCGGCTCCGATAACCGGGTGAACGAAATTTCTGAAATTTCCCGCTCTGTAAAAGGCCTGGCGAAAGAACTGGAAGTGCCGGTGGTGGTGCTGTCGCAGTTGAACCGCTCGCTGGAACAGCGGCCCAACAAACGCCCGGTGATGTCTGACCTGCGTGAATCCGGCGCTATCGAGCAGGACGCTGACGTTATCGTGTTCCTGTATCGGGATGAGGTGTACAACAAGGACTCGCAGGAGAAGGGCATTGCCGAGATCATTATCGGCAAGCAGCGTAACGGGCCCATCGGCACCATCCGCCTGGCGTTCCGGGGCGAGTTTACCCGCTTCGACGATCTGGCCCCCGAGTACTACCAGGATTACGGCGAATAACGCTTGCCAAGCAACCACGGAGAACAATTCCTTGAGCCGCGGCACCACACTTGAAGTGCGCCCGGCGGCCCTGGCCGCCAACGCCCGGGAAGCGCGCCGCCGTGCGGGTGGCGCGCGGGTCTACGCCATGGTCAAGGCCAATGCCTACGGGCATGGCATGGCGCTCGCTGCCGCAGCGTTCGCACCGCACGTGGACGGTTTCGGGGTCGCTGTGCTGGATGAGGCCCGCGCGCTGCGTGCGCTCGGTGTGTCGGTGCCGGTGATGTTGCTGGAAGGCCCCTTTGACGCCGCCGAGCTGGCTGAAGCCAGCGACCTGACGCTGGAGCTGGTGATCCACAGCCTGTGGCAGGTGGACCTGCTGGAAGCCGCACCGCAGCCGGTCACGGTGTGGCTGAAACTGGATACCGGCATGCACCGCGTCGGCCTGCCGCTGGCCGAGGCGGATGCCGCCCTGGCACGGTTGCAGATCCTGCCGGGCGTGCAAGTGGCCGGTCTGATGACGCACTTTGCCTGCGCCGACGAACCCCGGGATCACTTGACCGCGTCGCAACTGGCGCATCTCACCCGGATCGCCGCTCAGCACCAGCTGCCCTGGACCGCCGCCAACTCCGCCGCCCTGTGCCGCTACCCGGACACCCATGGCGCCCTGGTGCGTCCCGGCATCATGCTCTACGGCGGCTCACCGCTCGGCGGTACCCCGGCTGCCGACGTCGGTCTGTCCGTTACCCAGCGCCTGAGTGCTCGTCTGATTGCCGTTAACTCGATCCCCCGGGGCGACAGTGTCGGCTACGGGGCCAGCTGGGTCGCCGAGCGCGACAGCCGTATTGGCGTAGTGGCCATCGGCTACGGCGACGGCTACCCGCGCCACGCGCCTGCCGGCACCCCGGTGGCGGTGGGCGGCCAGCGCACCGGCCTCGCGGGTCGCGTGTCCATGGACATGCTGACCATCGACCTGACTGACCTCCCGCAGGTGCAGGTGGGTGACAACGTCGAGCTGTGGGGTGACACCCTGCCGGTGGACGAGGTGGCGAAGGCCTGCGGCACCATCAGCTACGAGCTTTTCTGCCAGATCACCGCTCGCGTGGCGCGGCGGGTGGAGAACGGATAATGGCCAAGCGCAAGACCGCTTACGTCTGCACCGAATGCGGTGCCGACTTCCCGAAATGGGCCGGACAGTGCGGCGCCTGTGGTGCCTGGAACTCCCTGAGTGAATTCGTCACCGACCCCTCCACGCCTGCTGCGTCGTCACGTACCGCCGCGCGCTCCGGCTTCGCGGGCGAACTGGCGGCGGTACAGCGCCTGGACCAGATCGAACTGACCGAGACCCCGCGCATCGGCACTGGCATCGGAGAACTCGATCGGGTGCTGGGTGGCGGCCTGGTGCCGGGTTCGGCGATCCTGATCGGCGGCCACCCCGGTGCCGGAAAATCCACCCTGTTGTTGCAGACCCTCTGCCGCCTGGCGGCGCAGCGCCCCTGCCTGTACATCACCGGCGAGGAATCCCCGGCTCAGGTCGCGATGCGCGCGGAGCGTCTGCAGCTGCCCCGCGACCAGCTGCAGCTGGCGGCTGAAACTGATGTCGAGCGCATTCTTGAACTGGCACGCAAGGAGCGCCCGGCGATCCTCGTGATCGACTCGATTCAGGTGATGTATCTGGCGGCGCTGCAATCGGCGCCCGGCTCGGTGGCCCAGGTGCGTGAATCCGCAGCGGCCCTGACCCGGTTCGCCAAACAGACCGGCACGGTGCTGCTGCTGGTGGGCCATGTCACCAAAGACGGCACCCTGGCAGGCCCGAAGGTGCTGGAGCACATGATCGATTGCTCGCTGATGCTGGAAGGCTCCACCGATTCCCGTTTCCGCACGCTGCGTGGCTTGAAGAACCGCTTCGGAGCGGTCAACGAGCTGGGCGTGTTTGCGATGACCGGCGAGGGTCTGAAGGAAGTGAAAAACCCGTCTGCGATTTTTCTCAATCGAGCCGAGGAGATCGCGTCCGGCTCGCTGGTAACGGTGGTCTGGGAGGGCACGCGTCCGCTGCTGGTGGAACTGCAGGCGCTGGTGGACCAGAGTCATTTCGGCAATCCGCGCCGGGTATGCGTGGGGCTGGAGCAGAATCGTCTGGCGATGTTGCTGGCGGTCCTGCACCGGCATGGTGGCATTCAGGTGGGCGACCAGGATGTCTTTGCCAACGTGGTGGGCGGCGTCAAGGTCATGGAGACCGGTGCGGATCTGGCGCTCTTGCTGGCGATCGTGTCGAGCTTCCGGGATCGGGCTTTGGCGAAAGAGCTGGTGGTCTTCGGCGAGGTGGGGCTGTCGGGCGAAATCCGTCCGGTGCCGCAGGGGCAGGAGCGCCTGGCTGAAGCGGCCAAACACGGGTTTCGGCGTGCGATCATGCCCAAGGGGAACAAGCCTCGGCAGGCGATTCCTGGCATGGAGGTCATCGCGGTCACGACCCTGGCGGAGGCTTTTGTAGTGGTCAAGTGATCTTGGACA
>PNLU01000023.1 GCA_013823245.1 Alcanivorax sp. | reverse complement strand
CGCACGATTGAAAATTATCTGGCCGGTTCTCTTGAATCGGACCGCCCGACGCATACCATGTAGGCTCAGCCGCAGCCGACCCACGGATTTGCCATGACCGACCGCGCCGCTGCCGGGGCACTGTTGCCACTGGTGGACTCCCATTGCCATCTCGACCGCCTGGACCTGAAGGCCCACGACGGCGATTTTGACGCCATGATGCGCGCAGCCGAGGCCGCCGGGGTGGGGCACATGCTGTGCATCGGCGTGGACATGGAAAGCTTCCCGAACGTGCTGGCCACGGCGGAGGCCTGGCCACAGGTCTACGCCACGGTGGGTGTTCATCCGCTGTATCGCAAGTCGCGCCCGGCAACGCGGGAAGAGCTGGTAGCCCAGGCGCGTCACCCCAAGGTGGTGGCGATCGGCGAAACCGGCCTTGATTACTTCTATGCCGGTGATGACCCGAGCTGGCAGCACGAACGCTTTATTACCCATATCCAGGCGGCTCGCGACACCGGGCTGCCGCTGGTGATTCACACCCGTGATGCGCGCGCCGATACCCTGGCGCTGTTGCGCGAGCATGGTCGAGGGCAGGTGCGCGGTGTGTTGCACTGTTTCACCGAAGATCTGGCCATGGCGGAAGCCGCCATCGAGATGGGCTTCATGATTTCCATCTCTGGCATCGTGACCTTCACCAACGCCGAGGCACTGCGTGATGTGGTGCGGGCGTTGCCACTGGAGGCGTTGTTGATCGAAACCGATTCCCCCTGGCTGGCGCCGGTGCCGCATCGCGGCAAGCCCAATGAGCCGCGTTTCGTGGCCCAGGTGGCTGCACAGGTCGCGGCGTTGAAGGGCGTCTCCCCGGAGACTGTGGCCAGGACCACCCGGGACAACTTCTTCCGCCTGTTCAACAAGGCGCAACCTGTGGTGCCCGCATGAGCCCGCTACTGATACCCATCATGGTCGCGTTACTGGCCGGTGCGGCCGGGCTGCTGGCCGGGTTGCTGGTCATGCAACGGCGGCTTGCCGCAGACCGCGAACAGGCACGTGTTGCCAGTGACACCCTGCGCAGTGAACTGGCGAGCCGTGACGCGGCCCTGCATGCCGCCCGCGAGCAGGTCCAGGCCCTGCAGCAACAGAGCGCCGCCATGACGCGTGAGTTGCAGGAAAGCCGCGAGCAGAACTCGCGCCTGCGCGCTGAACAGGCGCGCCTTGAAGAGCGCCAGCAGAGCCAGCAGGAAAAGCTGGCCTGGCTGGAGAACAGCCGCGAGCAGCTGCGCCAGGAATTCGAGCAGTTGTCGGCGAAGATTTTCGAGCAACGCAGCAAGCAGTTGCAGGAACAGAATCGCACCGGCCTGGATGACCTGCTCAAGCCGTTTCGTGAGCAGTTATCGGATTTTCGTCGTCGTGTGGACCATATCCACAGCGAGGACACCCGGCTGCAGGCGACGTTGGGGGAGCAGATTCGCAGCCTCCATGACCTGAACCAGCAGATGCACCAGGATGCGCGCAACCTGACCAGTGCCCTGAAAGGCCAGACCAAGGTGCAGGGCAACTGGGGCGAGATGATTCTGGAGCGCATTCTGGAGGAGTCCGGCCTGACCCGTGGCCGCGAGTACGACACTCAGGTGTCACTCACCGGGGAACAGGGCGAACGGCGACAGCCGGATGTCATCGTTCATCTGCCGGATAACAAGGACGTGATCATCGACAGCAAGGTGTCGCTGGTGGCCTATGAACGCTTTGCCAGCAGTGAGGATGAGGCAGAGCGCCAGCAGGCGCTGGAGCAGCATATCCTGTCGCTGCGCAGCCATATCAAGGGTTTGAACAAGAAAGAATACGAAGGGCTGGAAGGTGTCCGCACGCTGGACTTCGTGTTGTTGTTCATCCCGGTGGAGGCAGCGTTCCTGAGCGCCATCGAACGCCAGCCGGAGCTGTACAACGAAGCCTACTCCCGCAATATCGTGCTGGTCAGCCCGACCACGCTGCTGGTCACCCTGCGCACCATCAACAACATCTGGCGGACCGAGTACCAGAACCGGCATGCCATCAGCATCGCCGACCGTGCGGGCAGGATCTGCGACCAGATCACGCTGCTGGAGAGCGCCCTCAAGGAAGTGGGTGACCGTCTGAGCCAGGCCCAGCTCGCCTGGGATACCAGCTACAAGCGGCTGACCGACGGGCGCGGCAATCTGCTGCGCCAGGCCCACCAGCTGCGCGACCTCGGCGCCAAGGCCCGCAAGGACCTGCCTGCGCTGCCGGACGGGCTGGAAGAGCCTCTGGACAGCGACGACCCCGAAGCCTGACCCCCCATGCGCATCTGACACCCCCTGCGGCACCTGCTGAGCGGGCGTTCGCCTGCGACCAAAGTGTAATGCCTTGTTAACCTGTGCATCGTTATGTAATGAGGCAGGTCACAAAATGAGCATTTCGTGCTGTACGGATACATATTGCTGAGCCACTCTACCTACCGAAACGACAACAATTATAGGTAGAAATCATTATGCTTCGTAAGCTGGGCTTTGGCCTGGTCATGGCAGCCTGCCTGACCAGCCAGGGGGTAGCGGGGGACGAAGCACAGGCTCGAATCATTGGCGGCACGGAGACAGCAGCAGGCAAGTGGCCCTGGATGGCCGCAGTGAACTTCGTGTCCGGTGCCAACAGCTCGCAACAATCCCTGATCTGCGGTGGCACGCTGATCGCACCCCGATGGGTGCTGACGGCGGCTCATTGTGTCACCACCAACAGCGGGCAGCAGTTGCATGCCCATAACCTCCAGGTCGCGCTGGGCAGTGTTCACCGCGACGGCCGGGGCGGCGAGCATCTTCAGGTCAGTCATGTCTATGTCCACCCTGAATACAGCCGTGCCACCCTGCATCACGATGTGGCGCTGTTGCGCCTGAGCCAGCCTTCGTCAGCGACCCCGGTCAATCTGGCGGGCCCGGCGCAGCACAGCTATCTGGGCCGTACCGGGCACCGCAACCTGTTTACCGCCATGGGTTGGGGGCGTACCCGTGCCAATGACCCGAGTAGCGGCGCGCAGTATCTGCAGGAGGTGAACCTGGATTATGTGCCCGGCAACATTTGCAGCCGCACCTGGCGCAACCTCAGTGGATTGCAGATTTGCGCAGGCAGCGACGATACGCCCCGGGATACCTGCAACGGTGACAGCGGTGGGCCGCTGGTGATGTATCACGAGGGGCGGCACTGGCTGATGGGCGTGACCAGCTATGGATCGTCGGAATGTGGCACACCCGGGGTGCCCGGGGTCTATACCGCCGCCACCCACTACACCGGCTGGATGGAGCGCACCGCCTGGGCCAGCCTGGTGGACCTGGCATCGGCCACCCACACCGACCAGCTTGCCGGGCGCCGCACCACCCGCCGGGTGCTGAGCAGCGACATCGCCAACCAGAGCGCGGAAACGCATGCCTCGGCGGTGGGCTGGCGCTTGCAGAGTGATCGTCCGGTCGCGGTACGGAGTCTGGATGGCCTGAACTGTGTGCAGGTGTCTGAGCGGCACACTGAGTGCCGCAACGCAGGTAATGTCCCGGTGGGCCAGCAGATCAGTGCGCGCCGCTTCGAGATCAGCTATCACGGCCACCAGGACGCCGACGTGGCGGTGGAGGTGACGCCGATGGCCAGCGAGCACAACTACCGTCAGCGCGCGACCGACCGCGTGGCACTGCGCTTTTCCGATCAGCCGGATCTGACCCTGCAACTGAGCCGTGAACCCTTGCAGCGGGATGGTGAGCAAGGTGCGCGATTGCATGTCCGGGTGGTCAATGAAGCGCCGGATGTGAGCGCCGAGAACGCGACACTGCGGGTGCATCTGCCCAGTGGCGCCAGGCTGGTGAACCCGGCACAGAGCGGCTGCCTGGATCGCCATCCGGTGGAGTGCCCGCTCGGCCAGATGGCGCCGGGGGCACAGCAGTCACTGCAACTGGAAGTACTCGGCACACAGCCTTCCGGGGTGGTGCGGCTCGAGATCAGTGCGGCCAACGGGAATTTCCCGGCCACCGCCGCCAGCCGTCAGATGACGGTTGGCGAGTTGGCCGCACCCACCGGAACCGGGGGCAGTGGTGGCAGTGGCGGTGGCACCGGGCTGTTCATGCTCGGGTTGCTGCTGTGGGCAGGGTATCGTCGCCGCGATTGAGTGGCGCCAGCGCCTGCTAGCGGTTTGTCGTGGTCGCGTCGTCGGCTGCGTTCTGTTCCGGCGCGTGCCGGTTTTCTTCTTGTAGCGCTCCGATGCGTCCTTTCCAGGGCAACAGTCGAATACGGCGGTCGTCGTTATGGTCGACGAACGGGTATTTGATGATATCGAAGTAGGGCGAGTGGTCGAAATCTGCGGCGAAGAACATGCGCGGATGGCGGCGGTACAGGCGCGCCATATCGTGCTCGGTGCGCTTGACCAGCGGCAGCACCGGGAACTGGATGAACGAGAAGGCATCGCCAATGATGCTGCCGGTGAGACTGCGCAGAGTGCGGCCGATCAGGCGAGCAAACACGCCGCTGCGCCAGTGGCGGGGCAGCAGACCCCAGGGCAGCAGCAGCGCCAGGGCATCACTCCAGTTCATGGGGCGGTGGGTGCCCAGACGGCTCAGGCCGTAGCGAATCACGGTTTGCGGGTCGTCGCCGCCGAGCCCGCGCGGACGGCACAGGCGCATGTGCTCCGCCGCCAGGCTGGCCAGCGGTACCAGGGTGAGCCCGCGATCCGGCGTCGACAGCAACACCAGCTGGGTATCCGGCTCGCACGGCAGATACTCGGTGACCGTGGCCCGGAGCGCCGGATCGCGCAGATCATGCAGGCGACCGATATACAGGCCGACCCGGGTCCAGCGGCTGCCGCTGATGGTACGCAGACGCGCATCCAGCCGGGTGCAGCCGTCCACCAGCAGCACATCACAGGGTTGCAGCAACTGCCGCAGGCGGTCGGTGTCGCTCAGGTGCAGCGTCGGGCGGGGCCGTTCCTGCTGCAACCAGCGGCGCAGGGAAGGTCCCTGGTCCAGCGGCAGTGGCGGGGCGGGGTGGTCTGTTTTCATGGGCGCTATCCTAACAGCAAAGCCAGGGCACGTTCCATGACTGTGTAGTCAGTGTAGAAGTGCGGGGACAGCCGGATACCGCCGCCGCGCTGGGCGCAGACCACGCCCGCCGCTCGCAGGCGCTGGAAGCAGTCCGCCAGCGGTTCATCGGGGCACCAGGTCACGATGCCCGCGCGCCGGTCCGGGCTGGCCGGGCTCAGCACCCGCCCCTTGCCACTGCTACGCAAGGCGTTGTCCAGCCAGGTGGTGCGGGCCAGTAGCGCCTCCCCGACGTCATCCATGCCGACGTCCAGCAGCAGTGACAGGCTGGCCGACAGGGCATGGGTCCCGAGCAGGTTCGGGCTGCCGCACTCGAAGCGCTTCGCATCCGGGGCCACAGTCCACTCATGGGTGTCGTAGTTGCCGGCCTCCGCCACCATATGCCAGCCGAACTGGTGCAGCTGCAGTTGCTCGCGCAGTGTCGGATGGCAGTAGAACAGGGCCAGCCCCTCCGGACCGAGCATCCACTTGTGGCCATCGGCCACCACGACATCGGCCTGCGCGGCCTGCACATCGAATGGCAGGGCGCCAAGGCTCTGGATAGCGTCGACACAGAACAGGACGCCTGCCTGGCGGCAGGCCTGACCGAGGCGGGGCAGGTCCATCCGCAGGCCACTGCCATACTGGACGGAACTGATGGCCAGCACCCGGGTGCGCGGTGTCAGCGCGTCGATCAGGGCCTGCTCCGGGTCGGCCACGGCGACATCAATCTCGCGGGTGATCACGCCATGACGGGCCTGCGCCTGCCAGGGAATACGGTTCGACGGAAATTCCTGCTGGCTGATGACGACCTCGTCGCCGTCGCGCCAGTCCAGACCGCAGGCCAGTACGGAGAGCCCCTCGGAGGTGTTCTTGAGCAAGGCAATATCGGCGGTGTCCGGTGCCCTGATCAGGGTTTGCAATTGCTGGCGCAGCAGTTGTTCGGTCGCCAGCCAGCGCGGGTAATCGCGGGCGCCCAGGTGAACGTTTTCCGCCGCGAACGCAGCGACAGCATCACGGGTGCGGCGCGGCCAGGGTGCCACGGCGGCATGATTCAGATAGAGCAGATCCGGAGCCTGGGGAAATTCGCTGGCAATATCGAGCATGGGCGCCTCGTTGCGATTCGTGTCGGTTGGCGTATCATCCGCGCATTCACAGACAGAGCGGTATGATAGCGCGTCCGGCGTCTGCTTGGCCCGTGGGGCAGCCGTGGGCTAGACTGCGGTGAGCGCGATCGCGTGTATGCGTGTAGAGGAGAGAGGCACAGATGGGCGATCTGGAGAAGGCAGCGCGCAAGGCGCAGGAGTTCCGGCAGCGCGAAAGGGAAATTCTGGATGCGGCTCTGGCGTTGTTTCTGGAGCAGGGTGAAGATCGGGTCACGGTGGAGATGATCGCGGACCGGGTCGGTATCGGCAAGGGCACGATCTACAAGCACTTCGAAACCAAGAACGAAATCTACCTGCTGCTGATGATCCGCTATGAAGAGGATCTCGCCGAGCTGTTCCGCCAGATCGCCCAATCTCCGGACAAGGAACAGCTGGCGCGCGAATATTTCCGCTTCCGTATCGGCGATCCGCGCCGTTATCAGCTGTTCGACCGGCTTGAGAACAAGGTCATCAAGGATCAGGCGGTGCCTGAACTGGTGGAAAAGCTGCATGCCATTCGCGCAGCCAATCTGGACAACCTCACCGGTGTGATCGAGTCACGCATCAACGACGGCACCCTGGAAGATGTCCCGGCCAACTATCATATTGCGGCGGCCTGGGCGCTGGCCCACGGTGCCGTCGGTCTGATGGAATCGCCGTTTTACCGCAAGTTCATCGATGACAAGGAAGACTTCATTGATTTCCTCGTCAGTATCGGCATTCGCATGGGGAACAAGGGGCAACGCGGCCGATGAGCGACAGCCGGCATCCGGACAAGCTGATGCAGGTGCTGGAGCAGGCCGAGAAGGACGCCGGTGGCCTGCCCCCCGTGCACACCTGGCATCCCGACCATGTGGCCGACATCGACATGCGCATTGCCCGCGACGGCACCTGGTATTACCAGGGCACGCCGATCAACCGGCCCGCCATGGTGCGTCTGTTCTCCACCATTCTTCGTCGCGAGGGCGACCGCTACTATCTGGTGACGCCCGTGGAGAAGCTGGGCATCGTGGTGGAGGACGCCCCCTTTGTTGCGGTGACGCTGGAGGTGCTGGAAGAACGCGGTGAGCCGGTGCTGGCCTTCACCACCAATGTCGGGGCGACCGTGGTGGCCGATGCGCAGCATCCCCTGCGGGTAGAGGTGGATCCCGACACCGACGAGCCCTCGCCGTATCTGTACGTGCGTGACGACATGGAAGCTCTGCTGCATCGCAATGTCTTTTACGCACTGGTGGAGCAGGGGCAGCGCGCGGACCTGGACGGCGAGGCATGGCTGGTGGTTTCCAGCCGTGGCCATCGCTTCCCCATAGGTCGGCTTGGCCACTGAAGGACGGCACGGGCGATGGAACGTCTGAAATCCTGGTTTCTCAGCAGTTATCTGGTGCTGGCCTCGCTGGCCTGCGTGGTCCTGTTCATTCAGCTTCTCCAGCTCCGCCGTATCGAGGTGCTGGGTGCGCTGATGGCGTGTTCGGCGCTGCCCGGTTTCTTCCTCTGGCTGTACACCCGGCGCCCGGCCCGCACCAGCGCACATCTGTTCGGGGTCACGGCCTACACCTGGCTGGGCGCTTGCCTGGCCGTATTCGGTACCCTGACCTCCCGGGATCCGCTGTGGTGGCCGGTGCTTTATGCGCTGCCGCTGGGGCTGGGAGGATTCCTGCTGTATCTGTTGTGGTACAGCCGCCTGCCGCGTCGGCAGTTGATCCAGCGTCTGGTGCCGTTGCCGCCGTTTACCCTGTACCAGATGGACGGCACCCCGGTCACCTCCGCATCGCTGGTGGGCAAACCGACCCTGTGGATTTTCTTTCGCGGTAACTGGTGCCCCCTGTGCGTGGCGCAGGTGCGCGAAATTGCGGAGCGCTACCCGGAGCTGGAAGCGCGTGGCGTGCAGGTGGCGCTGGTTACTGCTCAGCCATTGAAAAAGACACAGGCGCTGGCCCAGCGTTTCAGTGACACGCCGGTGATGTGGTTACAGGACCGTGATGCTCAGGCGGCGCGAAAGCTGGGTATCGAACTGCGTTACGGGGTGCCGGCCGGATTGCGGCTGCTGGGGCATGGTCGGCATACGATCATGCCGACGCTGGTGGTGACCAACCGGGACGGGGACGTGGTATTTGTGGACCAGAGTGACAACTATCGCCTGCGCCCGGCGCCGCAGACCTTCCTGAAAGTGCTGGACAGGGAAAAGGCGCAGCGCTGACCGCGCTGCGCCGACTTACCTCAGCGTTGCCTCAGCCGCGCGCGGGCAGGACGTCGCGCAGCTTGCCGGCCATCTTGCGAATGGCCTCTTCGGTGGTCTCCCAGCCAATACAGCCATCCGTTACGGACTTGCCGTATTCAAGCTGCGACAGGTCGGCCGGAATCTTCTGGTTGCCTGCCTTCAGGTGCGATTCCACCATCAGCCCGATGATCGAGGTATTGCCCTCGATGATCTGGTTGGTGATGTTTTCCAGCACCAGGGTCTGCAGTGACGGGTCCTTGTTGGAGTTGGCGTGGCTGCAATCCACCATGATGTTGGTGGACACCCCGGCTTTCGACAGCGCCTGTTCGGCCAGCGCGACCGACACCGAATCGTAGTTCGGCTTGCCGCCGCCACCGCGCAGCACCACGTGGGCGTAGGGATTGCCCCGGGTCACGGTGATGGCCACCTTGCCGTCCATGTCGATACCCAGGAAGCGATGCGGATGGCGCACGCTGAGCATGGCGTTGATGGCCACATCCAGGCCACCGTCGGTGCCGTTCTTGAAGCCTACGGGACTGGACAGACCGGAAGACATTTCGCGGTGGGTCTGGGATTCAGTGGTGCGGGCACCGATGGCCGACCAGGTGATCAGGTCCTGCAGGTACTGCGGGGTGATCGGGTCCAGGGCCTCGGTGGCCGTGGGCAGGCCCATTTCGGCCATGTCCAGCAGCAGCTTGCGGGCAATGTGCAGGCCGTCTTCAATCTTGAAGGTGTCATTCATGAAGGGGTCGTTGATCAGACCCTTCCAGCCGACGGTGGTGCGGGGCTTTTCGAAGTAGACCCGTTGCACCAGCACCAGGGTATCCTTGACCTCTTCCGCCAGCGCTTTCAGGCGCGCCGCATAGTCGTGGGCGGCCTCGATATCATGGATGGAGCAGGGGCCGATCACGATGAACAGGCGCGGGTCCTTGCGGTCCAGAATATTGCGCACCGTGTCGCGCCCGGCGGCGACCGTTTCCCGCGCCGCGTCGGACAGCGGCAACTTGGCTTTCAGCTCCCGCGGGGTGGTCAGCAGGGTCTGCGACTCGATATTCAGATCATCTACTTTCTTTTCAGTCATGACATATCCGGGAATGCAGCGAAGGCAAGCAGTCTAGCGGAATCAGGGGCTTGAAGAAACACGATGGCGCTGTGCCAGCAGGGCCTCGACCCACTCCGGGACCAGCACGCTGGCCATCCCTTCACGGTGCTCGCGGAAGGCGGTGCGCACCCGGGAGGCCTCCAGGTTCAGTTCCAGGGTATGGGCGCCCGCCTGGTTGGCCACCTCGACGAAGCCAGCGGCAGGGTAGACGTTGCCGGAGGTGCCGATGCTGACGAACAGGGTGCACTGCTCCAGGGCTGTGTAGATCCGTTCCATGTGCAACGGCATCTCGCCGAACCAGACCACATGGGGGCGCAGGCAGCCGTGGCTGCCGCAGTGCTCGCATTCGCTGTCGGGGGTGATGTCGCCGGAGACCGGCGTGACCTCGTGACACAGGCGGCAGCGCCCGCGCAGCAGCTCGCCATGCATGTGAAGCAACCGCTGGCTGCCAGCGCGTTCATGCAGGTTGTCGATGTTCTGGGTGATCAGGAGCAGATCGTCGCCCAGTTGTGCCTCCAGCCGGGCCAGGGCCTGGTGGGCAGGATTCGGGCGGATGTCCGGGCTGTGCAGCAGGCGGCGGCGCTCGTTGTAGAAGCGCTGCACCAGCACCGGATCTCGCTGGAAGGCTTCCGGTGTGGCGACGTCTTCCAGGCGATGGTTCTCCCACAGGCCGTCGGCGCCGCGAAAGGTACGGATACCGGACTCGGCGGAAATACCGGCGCCGGTCAGGATGACAACACGGTGCATGGGATGGCTCCTGTTTCCTGTATACTCTGACCCATGAACGATACCATTATCCGTCATCGCGAAACCTGCACGCTGGGCGACCGGGGCCCGGTCAGCCTGCTTCACTTCCATCACGACATGGTGCTGCTGATCAGCGCCGAGGCCGTTGGCCTGTACCGCGACCGTGCTGCCGTGGAGGACCCCCTCGGCAACGGGGTGCTAGGCTACGAAATCATTCCCGAGGCATTGCGACCGGTCTGGCAGGAGGGCAGCGGCTATGTGCGTGAGCAGGCCTCCGGCTTCGTCGGTCTGCATGGCGGGGCGGTGCTGTTTATCCGCCCGGACGGGGTGGCCCTGTATCCCGATGGCTCCAGCGCGCTGCGTAACCAGAGCATGTTCTGGCTGATACCCTACGCACCACGGCACCTGAACTGAGACGATCATCGAGGAGAGCTCCATGGGTGAGGAAAGCACCAAACTGCGCCTGCGTGAACTGACCAGTGATGATTACCCCGAACTGGCCGCGCTGATGGACATGGTGTACGCCGATATCGGAGGCGCCTGGCCGGAGGATACAGTGCGCACCCTGATGCGGATCTTCCCGGAAGGGCAGTTGTGTATTGTCGATAATGATGAACTGGTAGCGGCCGCACTGACCATCAAGGTGAAGTACGATCGCTTCTCGAACCCGCATCGCTATGAAGACCTGATCACCGAGAACCAGGTGCATTCCCACGACGACGATGGCGATGCCCTGTATGGCCTGGATGTCTTCGTGCACCCGGAGTATCGCGGTTATCGCCTGGGGCGTCGCCTCTATGAGGCGCGCAAGGACCTGTGCCGGGAGGAAAACCTGCGTGCCATCCTGGCCGGTGGCCGTTTGCCCGGTTACAGCCAGCACGCGGAAGCCATGTCGGTGACCGAGTATATCGATCAGGTCGAACGGCAGAAGTTGTACGACCCGATCCTGTCGTTCCAGTTGTCCAATGGCTTTGATGTAAAGCGCTTGCTGAAGCGCTACCTGCCGGAAGACGAGGATTCTCGCGGCTATGCCACGCTTCTGGAATGGGACAATATTCTTTATGTGCCCCCTGACCAGAATTTCTATGAGAGCAAGACCATGGTGCGGCTGGGCGTGGTACAGCGCCGCATGCGCGCTGCCCGCTCGGTGGAGGATCTGCTCAATCAGGTGGAGTTCTTTGTCGATGCCCTGTCGGATTACCGCGCTGATTTTGCCGTGCTGCCGGAGTTTTTCAGCGCGCCGCTGATGGGGCTTGAACTGGATATGCCGTCTCTGGAAGCGATCCGTTTTCTGGCCAGTTTTACCGATGAGATCCGCGATGCGATTTCAGAGCTGGCGGTCAGCTACAACATCAATGTCGTGGCCGGTTCCATGCCGCTGGTGGAGAACGAGAACGTCTATAACGTGGCCTACCTGTGCCGCCGGGATGGCACGGTGGAGGAGCAGCGCAAGATTCACATTACGCCCAGTGAGCGGCGGGACTGGGGCATCGAGGGCGGTGACCAGATTCAGGTCTTCGAGACGGACGCAGGTCGCGTCGGCATCCTGATCTGCTATGACGTGGAGTTTCCCGAACTGGGCCGCATTCTGGCGGAACAGGGCATGGAAATCCTGATCGTGCCCTTCTGGACGGATACCAAGAACGGTTACCTGCGTGTTCGTCACTGCGCCCAGGCGCGGGCGATCGAAAACGAATGCTATGTGGCGATATCCGGTAGCGTCGGCAACCTGCCGCGTGTGGACAACGTGGATATCCAGTACGCGCAATCAGCGGTCTTTACGCCGAGCGATTTCTATTTCCCGCACGATGGCATCATCAGCGAAGCCGTGCCGAACACGGAAATGCTGCTGTTCGCCGATG
The DNA here is from genome assembly GCA_013823245.1 of Alcanivorax sp. GTDB lineage: Bacteria > Pseudomonadota > Gammaproteobacteria > Pseudomonadales > Alcanivoracaceae > Isoalcanivorax. The sequence continues at coordinate 25,387 of PNLU01000023.1, read as the reverse complement.
TGGATCTGGAAAAGCTGAAGCTGCTGCATACCGAGGGCTCGGTCACCAACCTCAAGGACCGTCGCCACGACATGTACCGGCTCAAGTGGCGCAGTCAGCAGGTCGAGCCGCAAGGCTGATCCGGCGCGGTGTATCGCGGGTCAGCAACCGGCCTGGAAATCATCGAAGATTTTCAGTTCCCATAACAGACGGCTGTCAGGTGTTGGTGCCGGTTTTGAAAAGACCTGTTTTTCAAACAGAAGAAAGGCGTTGGTCTTCAGTTCCTCTTGCCACTGCTCGACAAGCTGGGGTGGCAGACCGAACTCGCGGGCGAGTTCGGTCAGGGGACGTTGCGAACGCTGGGCACTCAGAGCCACCATCGCCTTGAAGCTGGAAGAATAGGCATGACTCCGAGTGCTCATGGTTACTCTCCGTTTTCGAGTACGCCGTCTTCGAGCACGATGAACTCCACCCGACGGTTCTGCTGACGGCCTTCCACCGTGCTGTTGTCGGCAATGGGTTCTTCCTCACCACGACCCTGTGATTCAAGCCGGGTCGGGTCCACGCCCTGAGCGATCAGCGCTTCCATCACGCTGGCCGCTCGCCGCTCAGACAACTGCTGGTTATACGCAGCAGCGCCCTGGCTGTCGGTGTGTGCCACGATGCGCAAGCGGGTGTCGCTCTGGCCCAGATATTCGGCCACCCGTGCCACGGCTGCCATGCCGCGCTCAGTGAGTGCCGCCGAGTTGGTCGCGAACAGGATGTTGCGGACTTCCAGCGCAAAGGCCTCTTCGCATCCCTGTTCGTCCACCACCGCGCCGGGCGGTGTGCCGGGGCAGGCATCACGGTAATCAGGTACGCCGTCACCGTCGGAGTCCAGCGGACAGCCGGTGTCGTCCACCTTGACGCCACGCGGCGTGTTCGGGCACTGGTCGAGATAATCCGGTACGCCATCGCCGTCGCTGTCGATGGGGCAACCCACCTCATCCACCTGGACACCCGCCGGGGTATCCGGGCACTGGTCCAGTTCGTCGATCACGCCGTCCCCATCGCTGTCCTGTGGTGGCGCAGGCGGTGCCGGGCGGCGGCCGAATCGCTTGAGCAGATCCAGCGTGACCACCGCGGCGTCCTTGTCAAAGCTGGTGGCTTGCAGGCGCGTGGCCCAGCCGCGGGCAAAGCGGTATTCCACGCCAGCACCGAAAAACACCTGCCAGTCCTTGTCCTGATCGACACTGACGCCGCCGTTACCGGAGGTGTCGAGTGTGCCGAGGCCGAGGCGTCCAAACAGGTCCCAGCCGCGCGCATCCCAGTCGAAGCCTTTGAGGTAACCGATGCCCGACAGGCCAAGGAAGCGGTAATCGACATCGATCGGGTCCAGGCCGGGCAGGGTGGGTTCGAGCTCGGCGGCGCCCAGATCATGCCAGGACAGTTCCGCGCTCCAGTGCGGGTGCCACTGGTAGCCGATAAACAGATCCAGTGCGGTGTCGGTCTTGTCGTCCACCCGGTAGCCGGTGTTGTCGGTGTCCGGCTTCAGCCGTGACTGACCGATACCGCCGCCGACATAGGGGTAGTGGTCGTTGGCCAGCACCTGGGAAGACAGCAGGCTGACCGCGATCAGCAGGGCCAGCCTGCTGCGGCGCAGCGCGCCGCCCAGGCCGAGGAGCAGCAGCAGGGCCAGTGAACTGCTGCCGACACCGCGCAGGCCGGTTTCGATTTCACGCAGGCTCTGGTTGATGACGGCCACGTCGCTGAGGGCGGCGGCACCGTTGCCAGCCAGGTCGCTGACCGGCGTGCTGCCCGGAGTGTAGGCGAGCTGCACGGCAGCGCCCGGCGCAACGGGTGCCCCCAGTGTCAGGGTCACGCCCGTGCCGCTGACGCTGATGCTGGTCACCGGTACCGTGGTGCCATCCACAGTGACGGTGAAGTCGCTGGTGTCGGGCAGGGCGGTCTCGCTGAGCGGCTCATCGTAGGTCAGCAGCAGGCTGTTGCCGGTGACGCTGGCTTCCACCAGTTCCGGGGCAAGATTGTCCAGCAGATAGCGCTGGTTGACGCCCGGCGTGGTCTGCCCCAGATCATTGCCGTACTGGTCGATGATGCTGTGATCGGTCGCCAGTGCCAGCCCCAGTTCGCCATCCGGCTGGTTGAAGACCGTCAGCGTGACGCGGTATTCCGCTTCACCGTCGCCGTTGATACCCAGCGGTGTCACGCTGGTGATCAGCGCATCGCTCGCCACGGGGCCGTCGGGGATGAGATCGGTGGCATCAACGCCGGCGACCGGGGCGCTGAATACCAGCAGGAAATGCACCTCGCTGGCATTGGTTTCCCGTTGCTGCGGGTCATCACGTTCAACCCGGCGCAGCACGGTCAGAGCTTCGTCGATGCTGAGCGTGTAATCACCCGAGGCGGTATTGCCTGCCGTGTCGGTGGCCTCGACGATGACGTCGTAATCGCCGTTGGGCAGGCCATCCACAAGCTCCACACTCCAGTGGCCGTTGCTGTCAGCCGTGGTGGTCCAGGTCTCACCGCCGAGGGTCACGGTGATTTCGGCGCCGGGCTCGGCATCGCCGGTCAGGGTCGGCGTGGCATCATGGGTTTCGCCGTCCTGATGCAGTGTCGGCACACTGGTGTCCGTGTCGATGGTCAGCGCGAATGGCAGCGACAGGAGCGATACATTGCCTAGCAGGTCTTCGGCGATGGCGGTGATCAGATAGCTGCCATCGTCCAGAGGCTGACCGCTGTGTGGCAGTGACCACTGGCCGTCCAGGTCGACCAGGGCGGTGCCGATCTGGATGCCGTCCAGGTAAACGTCTACCGCATGCCCGGCTTGTGCCGTACCGTGAATCGTCGGTGTATGGTCGCTGGTGATGCCATCGCTGTTGCTGACGCCGGTATCCGCGCTGATGCCGGTGATGATCGGGGTCGGCGGTGTGCCCACGGTGACCGTGAAGGAACCGCTTTCCTCGTTCCCGGCGGGGTCGGTGACCGTGATATCCAGGTCATGGGTGCCGACACCAAGTTCGTTCAGATCGAGTGTCCAGTCGCCGTTTTCGTCGGCGGTGACACAGGCGATCTCTTCGCTGTTGATGGCCACACAGACCTCGGCGTGGGGCGAGGTGGTGCCGGTCAGGGTGCCGTTCTCCAGCGTGCTGCCGTCCTGATCCAGGGTGGGTTCATCCACCTGGGTCACGATCACCACGGTGAACTCATCGGACAGTTCGGAGGTATTGCCCAGTTCGTCTTCGGCGGTGGCGGTGACCGTGTAGGTGCCATCGGTCAGCGCAGTGGCGGTGTGGTCCAGAGACCAGTTGCCGTCGCCGTTGACCACAACCGTGCCAATTGCCACATCATCCAGATAGACGGTGATCAGGCTGTCGGGCTCACCCGTGCCGTGGAACACCAGGGTGTTGTCGCTGGTGATGCCATCGTTATCGCTGATGCCGGTATCTTCGCTGATGCCGGTGATGGCAGGCACGGCGGGTGGCGTGTTGTCGAGGGTATAGGTCTCGCTGTTGCCGAGAGCGCTCGGGTCCACCAGCAGGTTACCGGCCAGGTCTTCAATGCTCTGCATGCTGGAGAGCATCAGACCCAGTTCACCATTGGCTTCATCGATACCGCCTACGGTCACGGTATAGCTGTTGCCGCTGAGGGCGGTGACATTGTCGATGGTCGCGGTGGTGGCGCCAGCGCCCGTGGCCTCGAAGCTGCTGATGGCGACGTTGGTCACGTCTTCATCGAAGGTAACGAGGAAAGTGACGCTGTTGGCGTTGGTCAGGGCATCCACCGGGTCGTGACGAGTGATGTTGTCCAGACGCGGCGGCACATTGTCTTCGGTGTCATTGGTGACGGGTTCACCGCTGAAGCTGTCCGCCGGGTTGCCTGCCAGATCCACAATCGGGTTGCTGCCCGGTGTATAGCTGACGGTGACAGTGGCGTTGCTGGAAATACCATCTTCCAGGGTCAGCACGACGGTGTCGTCAACCACGGAGACACCCGTGACAGTGATTGGGTCACCGTCCACCAGCACCGTGAAGTCGCCTGCCGAGGGTACACTGGTGTTGTCCAGGGTTTCGTCGAAATGCAGGGTCAGGGTGTCATCCTCGATCACCGCCACATCGAGTGCCGGCGCGGTATTGTCCAGCACGTAGCCTTCGTTGACCGGCGGTACGGCCGGGGTCAGGGCATTGCCGTGGCTGTCGAGAATGTCGGCGGTGGCGCTGATCGCCAGACCGAGGGCGCCGTCGGCATTATCGATGCCGCTGATCTCCACCAGGTACTGGGTGCCACCGGCCTGCGGTGTCAGGTTGCTGATGATCGCACCTGTCGCGGCAGAGCCGGTGAGCACGAAGTCAGTGGCGTCGACACCAAACACTTCTTCATCAAAAGTCACCAGGAAAGTCACCGTATTGGCGCTGGTGATTTCCTCGGTGGGCGCATGCCGCTGGATGCTTTCCACCACCGGCGGCTCGCCATCGATGCTCAGGGTAAAGCTGTTGTTGCCGCTGTTGCCGGCCAGATCGGTAATGGTGATCTCCACCGGATGCTGTCCGTCCGCGAGTTCTTCGGTGACGGTGACAGTCCATTGGCCGGTCGTCGCATCGGCAGTGGTGGTGTAGGTTTCCCCGTCCACCTCGACGACTACGGTGGCGCCCGGTTCGGTGGTGCCGGTCAGGGTGGGGGTGCTGTCGTTCAGTTCAGCGCCGTCCTGATCCAGTGTCGGAACGGGCGCTTCGGTATCGACCACCACGGTCAGCGCGGCGGACGGTGCCGAGGTATTGCCCAGGCTGTCCTCGGCGGTGGCGGTGATGGCGTAGGTGCCATCAGGCAGCGTGGTGCCGCTGTGGTCAAAGGTCCACAGGCCATTGCTGTCGACCAGCGCGGTGCCCAGCGGTGTGCCATCCAGGTAGACATTGATCAGGCTGTCTGCTTCACCGGTGCCATGGAACAGCAGGGTGTTGTCCTGGGTAATGCCGTCACTGTCGCTGATGCCGGTGTCCTCGCTGATGCCGCTCACCACAGGGACGGGGGGCGGTGTGTTGTCCAGCGTATAGGTCTGGTTGATGCCGGTGGGTGCAAGGTCCACCAGGGTGGCGCCAGCGCTGTCCTCGATATCATGGGTCGGCGCCAGCGCCAGCCCCAGTGTGCCGTTCGCTTCGGCAACGCCGGTGACGGTCACCAGATAGCTGTGCGCGCCGCCCTGCGTGGCCACGCTCAGGATCGAGGCCGATCCGGCGGCGCTGCCGACGGGCAGGAAGTCAGAGGCATCGACGTTGGTGACGTTCTTGCTGAAGGTCACGAGGAAGCCGACCGGATCAACATTGGTGAGCGCATCCACCGGCGCAAAGCGGGCAATGCTGACCAGCTCCGGAGGCATGTCCAGCGGGGTGGTCTCGCTGACGGTGCCGGAACTGAATGTGCCCGTCGGCCCGGTGGCGGTGGCGCTGGCGTTGAAGCTGACTTCCTCGTTATCGAGCATGTCCTGGGTCAGGGTCACTGTGGCCTGGCAGGTCGTCTGGGCCGAAGGCGCCAGGCTGGTGTCTGTGCAACTGATGCCAGTCACCGGCAGATCGATATCCAGGCTCAGGTTGCTGATGCTCAGGTTGCCGCTGTTGGCGACGGTAAAGGTGTAGGTCAACTGCCCGCCCACCGTGACGCTGGTGGGTGTACCGGCAGTGATATCCAGCAGGGTCAGTTCGAGCTCGTCCTCGATCTCGGTTTCGCTGGCGACGCTGAGGTTGAGGGTGACGCTGCCGGACGCGTTGTACTCTGTGCCAAGCGTGGCGGAGTTGTAGGTCACGAAGACATCGCTGGACAGGGTCTCGCCGACCACGGACGGCGTGTTATCCACCTGCACCCGGAAGCGCAGGCTGGCGCTTTCACCCACGGGCATGACGCCGCCCTGGGAGGCGGAGGCGCCGGTGCCCGCACGAAATATCACGCTGTTGCCATCGAATTCGGCCAGGTCATCGCCCACGGCGTCGGTTTGCTGTCCTACCGGGGCGCCGCTGGCATTGGTGATGATTTCAAGGTTGTCCGGCACAAAGGTCACCCCTGCAGGCAGTGGTGCTTCGAGCAGCACGTTGGTGGCATCGTCGGCGCCGGTGTTGCTGAAGGCGATGGTGTATTCGATTTCATCACCGGGCAACAGCAGGCCGCCGTTGACGTCCACGCCGTCGATATCCAGCGAGGTGATCAGGTCAGGCGCGTGCAATTCGACCACGAACGCCACGGCATGCGGCGCATAGGCATCCATGTTGGTCGAGAAGGTCAGGGTGGCGGAGTCAGCACCATTGGCGAGGATGCCCGAGGCATCCACATAGTTGATATCCACCGCCAACTGATTGATGTAATGCGGGTTCTTGTTGGTGATGTGCTGGCCCAGCCGGGTAATGGTGCTGTTCCAGAAGTTATTGGAAGGGTTCAGGGCGTCGCTCAGGGCCGTGCCGTTCAGGCGGAACTGATCGCCGGAGTAACTCAGGTCGCCCTCCCAGACCAGTGCACCGAGATAGGTGCTGAAGGCACCGGTGAGCGGGGTGAGCAGCCCTTCCACGGTGATGTTCACATTGTTGCTGTTGTCCACTTCCGCAGCGCCGTCATAGACCATCAGACGACGAAACGGCTGGCTGCTGTCCTGATAGATCACCACCAGACCCCAGCCGCCGTAGTTGCCCAGGGTGCCGCCGTTACCGCTGTTGGCGGTCAGGTCGGCAACGGTGTAGGTGCCGGAACCGGCCGCAGCCACCAGGGCGGTGACGTCGGCCATGGCCTGGTAGGGATGAGAGGAGGCGTTGGTCCACTGATTCGGGACCGTGTCCACCACCTCGGCATTGATCGCGTGGTAGCCGGGCGTGCCGGGCACCCGGAAGCGGATATCGCCGCGGGTTGTCGACGTCTGCGCGGCCCTGGCGCCCCAGTAGAGCCCGGCAAACTGCACCGTGGCGCCTGGCGGCAACACCAGATCGGCGGAGGATGAATTGGGGAATCCGGCCATGGCGTCAACATTGACGTACACCATGTTGCGATTGCCGTTATGGGCATTGCCACCGGTGTCGGTGCCATTCTGGATGGCGGCACAGCCGGAGCCGGTGCAGGTCAGCAAGGTATTGCCGACCAGCTGGATGTCGCCGCGCTGGTCGAAGCTGGCGCGGGTATCGAAGGCGCGGATGATGTCGGCCCCGGCAACGCTGGACAGCGTTGTCAGCAAGGCCAGCACCAGCCACGCAAGGCGAGCTTTGCAGCCGCTTGCAGGCAAATGCATCGGAAAATCCCCCTGAATCTTTTTTATTGGCTGGGCGCAAAACACGGAAATAACCGGCCCAGTGACCAGTGGGCTAATCTAGAGGGCACGGGCAAGGGGGACACTCACGAAGCCTTGCGAAACTCACCGCAAACTCACATTGCGACATGGGGCATTGCGAAGGGCGGGTCCGGCGGTGGAGAATCAGGGGCGCAGAATAAAACCGACGCCACGCACGGCGCGCAGCGGCAGACGCTCACCGCAATGTTCGCGAACCTTGCGGCGCAGACGGCTGAACAGCATGTCCAGGCGATGATCCAGATAATAGTCACTGTTGTGGCCGAGGGCCTGGACGATATGGTCACGGGGGACCGGCTGGCCCGGCGTGGTAAACAGCAGTCGCAGTACCGTGCCCTCGGAAGGGCTCAACGGGAGGGTGGTGCCATCCGGCGATTGCAGGCTCCAGCCATTATCGGTCAGCGACCAGCCGTTGACCTCGGGGAGGGCGGCCGCCGTGGCCCGGGTGAGACGACGATGAACACTGATCAGTGTGGCGACCAGTTCGCGCATGTCCACGGGTTTGACCAGATAGGCATCGGCGCCGGTCATCATGCTGACGACACGTTCATCCACGGCACTGCGGGCAGAACAGATCACGATACCGATGGGCATGGCATCCCTGAGGCGGCGCATGATGGTATGGCCATCTTCGCCGGGCAGGCCCAGATCAAGCAGCAGCAGGTCGGTGCCCTGTTGCAGCAGCGCGGCGTAGAGCTCCCGTGACCCCGGAAAGGCTCTTACCTCGAAGCCCTCCCGCGACAGAGCGCAGACCAGCTCCTCGCGCAGGTCTTCATCGTCCTCGACCACACAGACACGGATTCCCTTGCCGACCATGTATTTTCTTCTGACCTTTGCCGCCCCGACCCGAAATGGTTTGTGGGCCAGTATAGCCAGCTTGCGGCGTGCCCGCAGCAGTGGGCAGCCGGTGGTGCGACGGTGATCACGGTGCCTGCTCGTGTGCTGGGGCTTGGCCTGGTGCTGCTGCTGTCCGGCTGGGCAGCCCCGGTAGTGGCGTCGGGCTCCTGCCCTCCGACTTTGCTTACGCAGGCTGGCGAGTTTGGCGTTGCCGCGCTGGGCCCGGGGTTGACGCGGGTGGCCAGTGACCTGTCACCGTCCTCGGTGGAGGAGGTGGCGGCACTGCCGGAAAGCGCCTTTGTGCCTTTGCCGCGTTCCGGCGTGCATGTGAACAACCATGAAACGGTGTGGTTGCGATTGTGTCTGCAACGCTCGGACACAGCGCGCCGTGACTGGGTGCTGAAACTGTTGCCAGCCTATGTCGCTCGTGTCGCGCTTTACGATGCCGGCGAAGACGGGTTCCGCCAACGGGTGCGCAGCCTCACGGAAGGGCGCAATGACAGTGACGTGCCTTACCGTGGGGCGGCCTTCCTGCTGTCACCGGCGGCGGATGACATCAGCGTTTATTATCTGGAGATTACGACGCCGCGTGTGGCGATCGACCTGCTGCTGTTCGAGCACACCGCCATGTCGCGCTTCGTGGCCGCGGAGTATGCCGGCTTCGGGCTGTATTTCGGCATGATGCTGCTGGTGGTGGTGATCAACCTGTTTTTCTGGCGTGGCCTGAAGGATCCGCTGTACCTGCGTTACGCCCTGGCGCTGCTGTCCACCGCGCTGTTTTCGCTGGTGGTGGGGGGCTACCTGTTGCAGTGGTTTCCGGGTCTGGCGGGCTGGTACTACCCGGTGCAGCGCACCCTGTATGCCGCCAGTGCGGTCTTCATGACGTCGTTTGTGATGCTGGCGTTCAGAACACGGCTTTACTATCCGCGCCTGTACCAGTTCGGCCGCCTGTTGATTGGCGCCTTTGTCGTGCTGGGGGCGCTGGGGGCCATGGGGCTGGAACCGGGGTTTGACCCGGTGCGTACCTTCCGGTTGCTGACGGTGGTGGCGATCCTGAGTTTTGCGGCCATGATGCTGCATGCGCTGTTCCGGCATCGCAGTGTGCGGGTCTATGCCATCGCCTTCATGCCGCTGGTGGCGGGCTTACTGGTGATCATCGCGCGCATTTTCGAGTGGCTGGAGGCGGTGGCCCTGGTGGACCATTTGCCGAATGTCGGCGCGCTGGTTCATCTGGTGCTGCTCAACCTGGTGCTGGCGCAGCGTGCCGGACGTATCGAGCGCCAGCGCCGCCGCGCCCAGGAAACGGCCTTGCGGGCGTCACAGGAGGCGGAGCGGGTGCTGGAAGCGCGGGTGCTGGAGCGTACACGGGATCTGGATGTGGCCAACAGCCGTTTGCAGGAAGAGGTGACCGAACGTACCGAGGCCCAGGGGCGCCTGCGTGAGGCGCTGGAGAGCGAGCGACGTGCGCTGCACAGTCAGCGTCAGTTTGTGGCCATGTTGTCCCATGAGTTGCGCACGCCATTGGCGGTTATCGACACCACGGCCCAGGGCGTGGCGGCGGATGCGGCACCACAGGAGGAAGGGGTGCTGCGCCGGGTGTCGCGTATAAGGCGTGCGGTGGCGAGGCTGATTGCCGTTATCGAGAATCTGCTGGCGGATGACCGGCTGGCTTCCCCGTCGCGGCTCCGGCTCCGGTATTGTGATCTTCGCCAGGTGCTCGAAGAGCGTATCGTATCCAATGCCGATGAACGGCTGCATATCAACATGCCGCAGAGCCCGTTACCGTCACGCGTTGATCCCGACCTGATCGGTGTGGTGGTGGCCAATCTGGTGGATAATGCGCTGAAATATGCACCGCCCGACACTGCAGTCGACTTGAGTCTGTCTCGCGAGCAGGGCCATGCGGTCGTCACCGTGCGTGACCGTGGGCCCGGTGTGCCCGTGGAAGAAATAGACAAGGTCTTCGAAAAATATTATCGCGCTGCCAATGAGCAGACAGCTTCCGGCTCCGGTCTCGGGTTGTATGTCTGCCGCGAGATCGTCCGTCATCATGGCGGTGACATTGCGCTGCTTGCTGCCGACGATGGCGTCGGCACCGTGGCGCGCTTGCGCTTGCCGCTGATGGGCGCCGAGCAGCGCTAATAAAAGAACAGCGTTTTCAAAGGGGAATCCGGGAATAATGAGTCCAGGGATGAGGTTCAGCCGATCCGGCCTTTCGCGATGGCTGTCATGTTTTACCGTGTTGTGGGCGCCTTGCGCAGTGCTGGCCGTCGAATTGCCCGTCATTGATGTGGTGGCAGATCAGAACGTTGCGGCGCCCCGGTCGATAGCGGACAGCCGCAGTGATGCGGAGTATCTGGCATCACGCACCGTATCGTTGCAGATGACCCAGCCGGACAACCGCAATACCGGCATCTTTTTGCGCGGTCTGGGCACCACCGGTTTCAATGATGGCATGCGTGGCAGTGTCGGTGTGACCGTGGACGACGTCTACCTGGGCCGTCAGGCCATGTTTCCTGCACATCTCTACGATCTGGAATCGATGCAGATCCTGCGCACGCCGTCACTGGCAGGGCCTGGTCCGGCGACCAGCGTGGGTGCATTGCATCTGCGTCATCGCGCCCCCGAGTGGCATACCGGCGCGGCCCTGCAAAGCACATTGGGCAGTTATGGTCTGATACAGCATCAACTGGTGGCCAACGGCGAGATGCTGCCAGGGCAACTGGCCGCCCGGGTGTCGGCGTATCGTCACCGGCGCGACGGGGTGGTAGACAACCGCTTCGATGATCGCAAGGTGAACAACGAACATCATGATGGCGCCCGGGTTCAACTGCTGTGGCAGCCGCTGGCCGATGTGCAGGCGCGCCTGATGCTGGAACGTACACAGCTGGATGAAACCTGCTGTGCCTATTCGGTGGCGCACTACAGCCAGGCTTCGCGGGCGCGGGCGGCGGCACTGGGGCATCCGTTGTTGCCCGCCAACCCTTACTCGCGCCAGGTGGCGCAAGACACCGACAATCGTCGCCTGATGGATCAGGATTCCGCCACCCTGCATCTGGATGCCTGGTTCTCGCCCGCGCTGCGCCTGGTCAGCGTGACCGGTTGGCGAGACTGGCACATGGATGCCTGGTACGACCTGGACAGCATTGATCTGGCGGTGGCGCCGCGCGGCGGGGCCAGTATGGCGCATCAGCAGTGGAGCCAGGAGCTGCGCCTTGAAGGTGCGTTGGGGGTGACACTGGATTATCGCCTGGGCGCCTATTATCTGGAGCAATCCCACGACCGCGCGCGGGGCCTGCAATACGGCCCGGATGCGGCGCGCTGGTTTACGGCGGGGATGGGATTGCCGCCGCTGGACGATGCGTTGCTGGCCAGTGTGCTTGATGGCGGCACGGTGGTGTCGCCGGGCACCGAATCTGCCCGCCACCGTGCCCTGTATGTGCAGACTGACTGGACGCCCTTGCCGCATATCGATGTCAGCGCGGTACTGCGCCACAGTCACGATCGCACGCGGGGCACCACGGCGCGACGCGTGGGCGGCCTGCAACCGATACCGCCGCTACCCGGCGAACTCGTGTCCGCGTTCGAGGGCCTGCGTGCGGCGCTGTTGGGGCAGAACAGCGATGCCCGTCACCAGCGCCGTGACGAGAGCCTGGATGGCGGCTTGTACGGCGGCTACACCCTGGCGTCCGGGGTGCGCTATCAGGCGGGCGTCAGCACCGGCTTCAAACCTGGCGGCGTCAATGGCGAGACGGTCTCCGGCAGCGTGCCGCCCACCTTCAGGCCCGAGCAAAGCCGCAGCCTGGAAGCCGGGGTGATCGCGCCGCTGCCGGGCGATGCCCAGTTGAGCGTGACGCTGTATCAGATCGAGATTCGCGATTACCAGGCGTTGACCTACAACCCGGATTCGTCGCCGCTGATCCCGCAAATGAACAACATCATCAACGTCGACAGGGTGCGCTCACGAGGGGTGGAAGTGGAAGCGCAGACACCGTTGCCGGGCAACCTGAATCTGGCTACCGGGGCGGGCTATAACGACGCACGCTATCTCGATTTCCCGGACGCACCCTGCCCACCGGAATCCGGCGCGCTGTTCTGTGATCTGAGCGGTGAACGGATGGCCAACGCACCGCGCTGGACCGCCTTCGCCGATCTGCGCCATACCCACCTGCTGAACGAGGGCCGCCAACTCTACAGTGGCCTGAACTACCACTGGCGCAGTGGCTATCACGGCACCACCGAACGCGGCACCGGCAGCCATGTGGACAGCAGAGGGTTGCTGGATGCCCATGTCGGCCTGCGTCATGCGCGCTGGGACATCGAGCTCTGGGCGCGCAATCTCACGGATGAACGCTACATGACGGCCGTTTTTGCCCTGAACGGCGGTGGTGACTACGGTGCCCTGGCGGGCGCACCACGCATGGTCGGCATAAGCCTGCTGCTTCGCACCCGCTGACGGCGTGTGCCGTGATTGACGTTTGACATGCAGGAGTGCACGCAATAATGTACAAAAATCGTTATTTTGTACAGTTTGGTGGACAATGCCTAAAAAGGTCGACAGTTCAATCCAGGCAAAGCCCCAGATCCGTGACGCCTTGCGTGAAGCCGGGCACCGGATCGCTGAGGCACGCAAGCGGAAAGGGTGGTCCCAGAGCGCTCTCGGCAGCCGCCTGGGTGGTATTGACCGGCGACATGTCAGCGCCATGGAAAAAGGCGACCCCAACGTCGGTTTCGGTCTGGTGGTGGCGACCCTCTGGCTTCTCGATCTACCCATTCTGGCGACGTTGCCCGGGGCTGACCGCCTGGACACGAGAAGCCGCTTTGTGAGCCGTGGGGGCGTGCGCCGGATTCGACCTGAGGAGGTCGATAATGATTTCTGAGCGGGCATACATCTGGGTGTTTCTCCCGGGGCATACAGCTCCCGTGATTTGCGGCGTTGTGGCCTGGGACGGCGCCGAGCATGTGTTCAGATATGGCAAGAGCTATCTGGCCCGGTCTGATGCCATGCCCCTGAGCATTCCCGGTCGGCCCCTTGGCGACCTGAGCGGGAATCCGTGTGTACTCGACGGCGAGTTGAGCGGTGCCTTGCGCGACGCTGCCCCGGATGCGTGGGGGCGGCGTCTGATACAGAGGGAGATTGCCAGGAAAATGGATCGCTCTGCTCAACGTATCGAGGGGGAGCTGGGCGAGATTGATTATCTTCTTGGTGCAGGCCCCGAGCGCATCGGGGCGCTGGATACGTCGGAGACTCCGGATGTCTATGCGCCGACGTACAGGTCCGTAAGCCCGCTTGAAGATGCCTTGATGGCAGCGGAAAAAATGGAGCGCGGTGAAGCGCTGGATGAAGCGCTGGATGCGGCCCTGAATCATGGCACAAGTATTGGTGGCGCCAGACCCAAGGTGCTGTTCAGTCAGAAAAATGCCAGGCAGGAAGACGAATACTGGGTGGCGAAGTTCAGCACCAGCAGGGATACCGTCAATCTGGTGGCGGCCGAGGGTGGGGCGATGAGGCTCGCAGCCAGAGTCGGGTTGCGGGTGGCGGATGTTCAAGTGCTCCAGGTGTCGAACAAGGATGTGCTCCTGGTGCGACGGTTCGACCGCGAGCCTCACGGGTCAGGCGAGGTGACACGCCGTCATATGCTGAGTGCCATGACATTGCTGGGCCTGGACGAGTACGCGGTCCGGGCTGGCGATTCCAGCTATCTGGAGTTGGCGGACCTGCTACGTAAATATGCGCGAAATTTCGACCAGGACGGCCCTGAGCTCTTTATGCGAATGGTCTTCAATATCCTGATTGGCAATACTGATGATCACGCTCGAAATCACGCCTGCTTCTGGGACGGCGACTTCCTGGAACTGACCCCGGCCTACGACATATGCCCTCAGCCACGTCTCGGCTACTCGGCAGATCTCGCCATGGTCGTTGGCGATAACGGACGTGCGGCACGGCTGAGCAATGCGCTGAGTCAGGCGCAACGATTCGGTCTCACTCATGATGTCGCTGCTGAGCAGGTCGATAAAATGCGGCGGTGGGTTGATGCTGACTGGAAAGAAACCTTTGCGGCGGCGGGCATGAAATCCGGGGATATCGAGTACCTCGCGAAAGCGACCATTCTTTCCCCTTCGATTTTCGACTAGCTGGCGCCGATCAGGCGCCAGCACCATGCTGGCTGCGGAAATAAGCGACCAGCGCGTTGGCATGTCCATGGCCCAGTCCGTGATCATTTTTCAGTAGTGCCACCATTTCCATGTGCTTGAGGTCTTTTTGCGCCTCCAGCAGCTCAAGCCAGTGGCTGATGGGGAACCCGTAGCGTTTCTCGATAGACGGGAAGTATGACGCCGGGCCCTGTACCTTTTTTTCTTCTGCCATAACACTCTCCGCTTGGTGATGTCTCTCATGCCCGGCACGACAGCGCGGGTTTACAGAACGTGTCCTTACAGGCGCTCCAGCCGTCCCTTGCGGCGGACGATGTTCTTGTAATCCCATTGTATGTCCCGGGCCTTGCCGAGCCAGCGGGCCAGGTCGTCGATGTTCACCTGGTCCACATGGGTATAACGCGCTTCGGCTGCCTTGAAGCTGCCTTCCTTTTTCAGGCCGGGCTCCTCGAACGACTGGCCACTCCAGAAAAGCAGGCGCACGCAGTGTTTGAGTTTGCTGTAGCCGACCACGGGATTGCCGTCCAGAAACCAGACCGGGTGGGCGTGCCACACCCGGCTTTCCGCTTCCGGCAGATGGCGATCGATTTCGCGGGCCAGCAGATCGCAGATGGCCTGATCGTCCGCTGTCTGGCGGGCGTTGTAGTCACGGGCATCGTCATGCATGCGCGTCTCCCTGTGGTGACCGTCATTGGCTCAGTCGATCGGCCGCCTTGCAGATCGACAGGCCCCGGACACGCATCGGTTCAGTCATCCAGCGCCTTTACATGATGCAGTGTCAGGGCAGCCAGCAGGGCCAGGACCAGGATGGCCAGGCCACTGACGCCCGCCGTGATGTTGAGCCCGTGCACAAAGGCGGCGCGCGCATCCTCCAGGATGGACGGCGATATCAGGGTACCTGCTTCCCGGGTCGCGCCCCAGAGGCTGTCCAGCGCCGGATGGTCTGCCGCCAGATCACCTGCGCTGACTTCCGGCAATGCAGTCATGCGAACCCGATAGAGCAGGGTGGCCAGGCTGCCCAGCAATGCAACCCCCAGCGCGATGCCCATCTCCTGCACCATCTCTGACATGGCAGACGCCGAGCCTGCCTGGGCAGCCGGTGCCGCACTGACCACCAGATGTGTACCCAGGGCAGCGATGGTGCCGAGCCCAAGGTATACGAGCGAGAAGCCGGCGATGGCCACGGGCACGGCGTCGGCCGATGCGGATAATCGGGCCAGCAGCAGATAACCCAGAGTAGAGAGCGCAAGTGCGGCGGCCACCACCAGACCTGGTCTGAAACGCCGGGCCAGCAACGGGGCGCCAATCCCGGCGCAGACCATCATCAGGGCTGGCGGTCCCATCCACAGTCCGGCTGCGAGTGGCGACAGGCCCGCCACAAGCTGCAGATATTGCGTGACCAGCAGCATCACACCAGCGACCCCCACAAGGCCCACCAGCAAGACCACCAGTGCAGCGCTGAAACGGCGGCTGGCGAACAGGCTCATGTCCAGCAGTGGATGGGCCAGGCGCTGTTGCCGCCGCACGAACGCCACGGCCAGTATCAGCCCGGTCAACAGACTCAGCAGGGCGCTGCCGTGCAAGCCGAGGCGCGCCATTTCCTTGATGCCGTAGATCACCGGCAGAATCGCCGCCAGCGACAGCGCCACACTGCCGAGGTCCAGCGGTGCCCGGGGGCTGGCCCGATACTCGGGCAGCAAGCGGGGTGCCAGCACTAACAGCAGCAGTACCAGCGGCACGGCCACCAGAAACGCGGAGCCCCACCAGAACAGGCTCAGCAACAGCCCGCCCACCACCGGCCCGGCGGCCATGCCCAGCGCAAACAGGGTCGCCCAGATACCAATGGCCAGCGCCCGCTGCCGGGGCTGGCTGAACAGGTTGCTGATCAGCGCCAGGGTGGAGGGCATGAGGGTGGCACCGGCGATACCCAGCATGGCCCGGGCGGCGATCAGGGTATTGGCACTGGGTGCAAAGGCTGCCAGCACGGAGGCCAGGCCGAACAGTGCCGCGCCGGTCATCAGCAGTTTACGGCGGCCAATGCGGTCGCCCAGTGCGCCCATGGTGATCAGGAAGCCGGCGATCATGAAGCCGTAGATATCCATGATCCACAGGGCCTGGGTGCTGCCCGGCTGCAGGTCGGCGGCCAGTGCGGGCAGGGCGAGATAGAGCACGGTGACATCCAGCCCGAGCAGGAAGGTGGGCAGGGCCAGCACAGCCAGCCCCGCCCAGGCCCGGGCATCGGCGGGTGGTGGCGGGGCGTCTTCAAGGGTGAGGTCGGTGGAGCAGGCCTGCATGGTGCCTCCTGAAATGTGGACGGGAGGCATCAGTCTGTGCTGTGATTTATACAGGTACAATATAGCCATTTATCATGGTATTGAGAGCAATACCCTTACCGGGAGCCGCCCCATGCCGGAACGCAGCCTGGAACGACGTCGCGATGCACTGGCCGCTTTCCTGCGCCAACGCCGGGAAACGCTGCGGCCGGTGGATGTCGGCTTGCCACCCACCGGCCGCCGCCGCACCCCGGGCTTGCGCCGGGAAGAAGTGGCGACGCTCGCCGGGGTGGGACTGACCTGGTATACCTGGCTCGAACAGGGCCGCGATATCAATGCCTCCGAAGAGGTCCTGCTCCGGTTATCGAAAGCCCTGAAGCTGGATGACGCGGAATGTTGCCATCTTTTTCTGCTCGCCCAGCGCCGCCCGCCGCCGGTGGAAGCGTACCAGTGGGATCAGGTGTCGCCCCGGGTGCAGCAGCTGATGGATGATCTGACGCTCCGTCCGGCCTATGTCACCAACCTGCGCTGGGATGTGATTGCCTGGAATGCTGCGGCGCAGCAACTGCTGGATCTTGAACAGCGCCCGCGGCAGGAACGCAATATCCTGCACATGCTGTTTGCTGACCCGGCTTTGCGTCAGCGGCTGCCACAGTGGCGAGACGAGGCCCCCTGTCTGCTGGCGCAGTTCCGATGCGATATGGCGGCCACCCCGGATGATCCGGCAATGCTGGCTCTGGTTGAGGGATTGAAATCGGTATCACCGGACTTCCGCCGCTGGTGGGCGTCATCCGACCTCAGTGGTTATGCGCGGGGCTTTCATGAGGTTGGCGATGCGGAGGGCAGGGTGGAGCAGTTCGATCACGAAATGCTGACCGTGGACGAACACCGGCATTTGCGGATGGTGGTGTATTTTACCTCGGCTTGAAAGCAGCACTCACTGGCAGGCAGTATGCATCTTCAATGTCTGCCTGGTGTTAGAGACGATCATGACCCCTTTACCGCTGCTTGCGCTGGCCCTTCGCTTATTGGGCATCTATGGCGTTTTCAAGGGCATTCAGATGCTGTTGTCCTCATTCGCAGCGCTCGAGATGGTTACCCTGGACAGTGCGGGATTTCCTGATCGCTGGCATCTGTATTACGCCGTCCTGTTTGGTGTTTATTTCGTGCTGGTTCTGTCGCTCGTGGCCTGGCCAGCAGCACTGGCCCGTGCCCTGATGCCGGATATGCCCGCTTCGTCCCAGTCGAACGCCATGGCCCCTGTTGCCGGGGAATTCCAGGTTGCTGCCTATGCGATACTCGGTGTCGGCTTGATTGCGCTGGCGCTGCCTTCCCTGGCTTATAACACGGTGTTTCTTTGGCAGGATCAGCGCGGTTTCGCGGGAACTTCCCGGGTAAGCATTCGCGCTATGCTGATTTATGATGTGCTGCGCATTGCTGTCGGGTTTTTGCTGTGTCTGCAGGGCCGGGGCATTGTCAGATTACTTCAGCGTCTCCGGTATTGAACTTGCCTTCGGAAAATGCCTGGCCGCCAAGGCCGACATCTAGGGTTTGATATGTGTGGCTGAGCGGATTCTTGCGGCGACCGACACAGGATGGCCTCCTGCGTCTGGCTCGTGATGTGTGGCAAACAGGATCACCCATTCTCCCGGCGTCAGCCGGATCTTGCTCTGGGCGGAAAGGCTTGTTTTCCCGCGATCATAGGCGCCGGAGTAGCTGAAGCGATAGGCCTCTTGCCCGGTATCGACGGGAGAGAGCCGGTAGTGCAGTGAGAGGTAGTCTGTGGTGACGGACTGGTCCTGATTGATCACCGCTTCGGTGCGCAGCAGTGGCAGGGTGTCCGCCTGATCCACGGGTGTGGCCAGCGTGCAGTCACAGTAGCGTACTTCCAGCAGCAGAGGTTTCTCCGCCGTTGAATCCCCGGCAGTGGCGGGGTTCGCCACTGATCCGAGTAGGCAAGTGGCCAGAAGCAGCGCCCGGGGCAGTCGTGCAGTCTTGAGCGTTGATGTCTTGATCATGGCAGGATGGTAATGCCGTGTGTATGCAGCATTCAACCAGCTGTCGAATTCGGGGCGGGCGAGACGACAGGCTGGTGTGGCGGTATGAGACCGCCCTCAAGTGGCTGACAATCAGGAGACCTTCATGTCGTATGTAGATGGTTTTGTGGCGGCGGTACCTACCGCCAACAAGGCGGCGTTCCAGAAGCACATCGAGGAGGCGGGGCCGATATTTATGGAGCACGGGGCCACGCAGTACGTGGAATGCTGGGGCGACCAGGTGCCGGACGGTGAGGTGACGTCGTTCCCGATGGCGGTGAAGTGCCAGCCGGATGAAACCGTGATTTTTTCCTGGATCATCTGGCCGTCGAAGGCGGTGCGCGATGCCGGCATGAAGAAGGTGATGGAAGACCCGCGCCTGCAACCGGATGTGAACCCGATGCCGTTTGACGGCAAGCGCTTGATATTTGGTGGCTTCGTGCCGCTGATTCAGCTCTGAGGCCGACTGCCGGGGCCGCCATATCGGCGGTCCCGGGCAGCTGCCCTCACTAGATGCCCTGGCTGCGCAGGTAGTCTTCGTAGCTGCCGTGGTAGTCGACGATGCCGCTGGGGGTCAGTTCGATAATGCGCGTCGCCAGTGACGACACGAACTCGCGATCGTGGCTGATAAACAGCAGCGTGCCGGGGTAATTCTCCAGCGCCAGGTTCAGCGACTCGATGGATTCCATGTCCAGGTGGTTGGTGGGCTCGTCGAGCAGCATGATATTGGGGCGTTGCAGCATGATCTTGCCGAACAGCATGCGCCCCTGTTCACCACCGGACAGCACATTCACCTTCTTGGCAATGTCGTTCTGCGAGAACAGCAGGCGACCCAGCGTGCCACGGATCACCTGCTCGTCGTCTTTCTCCTTGCCCCACTGGTTCATCCAGCTGATCAGGTCCAGCGGTTCAGCGAAATCGCTGGCATGGTCCTGGGCGTAGTAGCCCAGACTGCTGTTTTCGGACCATTTGATCTCGCCGGCGGTGGGGGTCAGATCACCCACGAGACAGCGCATCAGTGTGCTCTTGCCGATACCGTTGGGGCCGATAATGGCGATGCGCTCGCCGACTTCGACCTGCAGGTCAAGGCCAGAGAACAAGGGCTGGTCGAATGCCATGGCCAGGTTTTTCACTTCGAGGGCATTGCGGAACAGCTTTTTGTCCTGCTCGAAGATGATGTACGGGTTCTGGCGGCTGGAGGGCTTGATCTCTTCCAGCTTGATCTTGTCGATCTGTTTCGCGCGGGACGTCGCCTGTTTCGACTTGGAGGCGTTGGCCGAGAAGCGGCTGACAAAGGTCTTCAGCTCGGCGATCTGGGCCTTCTTCTTGGCGTTGTCCGACTGCACGCGCTCGCGCGCCTGGGTGGCGGCGGTCATGTATTCGTCATAGTTGCCCGGGTATACCCGCAGCTCGCCATAATCCAGGTCGGCCATGTGGGTGCAGACGCTGTTCAGGAAATGGCGATCGTGGGAAATAATGATCATGGTGCAATCACGCTGGTTGAGCACGCCTTCCAGCCAGCGGATGGTGTTGATATCGAGGTTGTTGGTGGGCTCATCCAGCAACATGATATCGGGATCGGAAAACAGCACCTGTGCCAGCAGCACACGGAGCTTGAGACCGGGTGCGACCTCGCTCATGGGGCCGAAGTGCTGTTCGATGGGAATGCCGACACCGAGCAGCAGATCCCCGGCGCGGGATTCGGCGGTATAGCCGTCCATCTCAGCGAATTCGCCTTCCAGTTCGCCAGCGCGCAGGCCATCTTCCTCGGTCATCTCTGCCTTCGCATAGATGGCGTCACGCTCCGCCTTGACCTTCCACAGCTCGTCATGACCCATGATCACGGTGTCGATCACCGAGTACTTTTCATAGGCGAACTGATCCTGGCGCAGCTTGCCGATGCGTTCGTTCTGGTCCTTGGACACGTTGCCCGCGCTGGGCTCCAGATCACCACCGAGAATCTTCATGAAGGTGGACTTGCCGGAGCCGTTGGCGCCGATCAGGCCGTAGCGGTTGCCGTCACCGAACTTGACGGAGACGTTCTCGAACAGCGGCTTGGGGCCGAACTGCATGGTGATGTTGGCGGTGGTCAGCACTGTTATCTATACCGGATCAGGAGGAAACAAGGCACGACTTGGCAGGGCAGGGCGTGAGCGGGGGCGCAGTATGCCACAGGCGTGGCGCAATAAAAAAGGCAGTGCCGGAGCACTGCCTTCTCTGAAGCGGCCCTCAAGGGACCGGTTCGGGGACCTTACAGCGGGACGATATTCTCGGCCTGCGGGCCTTTCTGGCCTTGAGTCACGGTGAACTCGACGCGCTGGCCTTCGGCCAGGGTCTTGAAGCCGGAGCCGGTGATGGCGCTGAAGTGGGCGAATACGTCCTGGCCACCTTCCTGGGAAATGAAGCCGAAGCCCTTGGATTCATTGAACCACTTGACGGTGCCGGTAACGGTATTGGACATGATGCAAATTCCTGTTCTTTATGGAGTAATGGCGCCTGCGTTCAGCAGGGCCGATGGCGCTTGAATGCATGAGCTACTTATAAAGAACGGAACGGAATGGGCCAACACGGGACGATTTCGACTGAACTTGATAAGACGGCAGCGTGCCTTAACGCTGTGACCAGCTTAGGCCAAACCGGCGTCAAGTCAATCATTTCTTTCCCCGTTGGTTTTCACACCAGCGGCCTGTCGCGCTTCAGGCGGCGGCGAAAATCCCACATGACCAGATTGTAGGGCATCTGCCGGATGATGCGCGGCAGCAGCAGGCTCAAGCGGCCAACGGCACGCACTGTGCGCTCGAAACGGCGCTGCTTGCGGTCGTTCCAGGGCAATTGCATCTGTTCGCGCAGTTGCGGTGGCAGGAAGCCGGTGGTCATGAAGCGGTTCAGGCGGCCAAACAGGACGCGAGGGACCGGGCCCAGAAACTTCAGGTCGGCGATCATCATCAGGTAATCGCGGATGCGCTCGTCGATATGCAGCCTGGCCAGGCCCGCTTCCCAGTAAGCGTCAAAAGCATCCAGGTCTTCCGGCCAGGTTTCGGGGCGCACCTGCAGCGTGGTGCCCAGGGGGCGTGCCAGTTCGTAGAACTCGGCCTGCTTGTCCCGGCTGATTGGGCCATGCAGCTTCTGGTGAGCGTCCATGAAGCCCCAGTAGAGGCAGGCGGCCACCCACATCTGAAGGTCTTCATTGAAGGCGTTGTACTGGACCGGCGATGACGCGGTTGAGCGCACCTGGGCATGGGAGCGATTCACTGCGGTACGGTAGGCCAGCTTTTCTTCAGAGGTGCCCATCAGGGCTACAGAGAGATAGGTGAAGGTGGTGCGCGAGCGCTTGATCGGGTGATGCAGGATGGAGCCGCTGGTCACGCGGCTCTCGGCCACACCATACCCCACGGCGGGCAACGCCAGTTGCAGGATGATGTTGGCGCCGCCGGACAGCAGCATGGCGCCGTCCAGAATGCCGGGGAACGCCCTGTCCAGGGCTTTGGCCGTGGGCGGCTCCGGCCACTGGTACTGCAGACGGGGTGAATCCAGCTTGCTGGCTTGTGCGCTCATACCTTCCTCGCGGTCGCCGGTCACATGGGCTTGTTTTGCATACAGCGTAGCGGCGCCATCGGGATGACACAATGAGACATATTTATTTATTTGTATCTTCTGGCCAGTGCCGGGCTGGACAGGAGGCCGGGCATAAAAAAGGCGCCGGAGAGGCGCCTTTTTCATGGTGCTGTGACGTGACGTCGGGTAAGGACGCCACCTTGCGGTGACGTCCTCCCCTAAGAACCGTACGTGCGAGTTTCCCCGCATACGGCTCAAGCCTTTCTAAACCCCGGGAGGGGCCGGTTTCGAGACAGAGAGATCCAGGGCGTGAACCCTGTTATGGCAGACAGGGTGCAGCAACACCCGATTGGAGAGGGTATCGGCACCACCCAGAGCGCGGTACACGATGTGGTGGTCATGCCACCCGGTTTCCTCGCCCAGTGGCTGCTGGCAGAGTGCACAGCGGCCAGCCTGTTGCTCGTACAGCGTGATCCATTGACGGTTGAAGCCTCGCGCCTGAATCAGGCGCTTTTGTCGCAGGGTCTCGCCGTAGAGTTCCCAAGCAGGATCGAACGGGTTGTATTCCGCCTTCACCTTCTGGTGCCGCTTGATCCTCACGTCACTGGCGTAACGCAAGGTCAGCAGCCTGTCTTCACCGCTTTTCTCCTCCTTGACGGGTGCGGCAAACGTCCACGTTCGGTTGCCGACGGTATGGAAATACTTCTTCCGTATCCATCGTGCTCCCTTCTTGTTGTGACGTCGCCTTGCCCAGCGCCATAGTGCCCTGAAAATCAGGGCGTCCATGCGTGAGAACGCCTCGCTGGCAACCTGATGGTGGTGGTACTGCGTCCACCCCCGTATCACCGGATTGAGCTGGTGAATCAGGTTTTCCGTTTTGGCGGCTTTGCTGGCACTGATGATTCCCTTGATCTTGCTGTAACAGGCCTGCACGTTCTTCTGAGCTGGCCTGATCAGCAGCTTGCCCTTGTGCTTGCGGGCATGCCAACCAAGGAATTCAAAGCCCTCGGTAATATGGCGGACACGGGTTTTCTCCTCGGACAGACGCAGCCCTCGCTGAGCGAGAAACTGCCTGACCAAAGGTAAGACTTGCTCCTTCAGCACCTCTTTCGAGTTGCCGGTGATCACAAAGTCATCCGCGTATCGCACCATATATACCTTGTACTTCCGGGCTTTCTTGCTGGTCTTGCCACCGAAGTGTCCAGCCAACAGCGTTTCCAGCCCGTCCAATGCCATGTTTGCCAGCGTAGGGGAAATGATGCCCCCCTGCGGCGTTCCTTCCGTCGTGGCCTTCAGCGTTCCAAAGTCAACGACTCCGGCTTTCAGCCACTTGCGCAGCATCCCCTTGTCCATGGGGATATTAGCGATCAGCCAGTCATGGCTGATGTGATCGAAGCACCCCTCAATGTCGGCATCAAGCACCCATTGAGCGGAACCTGGCTTGCCCAGCCCTTGATGGCACTGACAGATCGCATCCGCCGTCGAACGATTGACCCGGAACCCGTAAGAGTTCGGATCGCCCGAGGTTTCAGCGACCGGCTGCAAAGCCAACAGATACAGCGCCTGCATGGCACGATCCGTCATGGTCGGAATGCCCAGAGGGCGTCTCGAACCATTGGCCTTGGGGATATAGACACGCCGTAGTGGCCGAGCCTTGTACCCCCGCTGCTTCAGACGGCTAATGCCGTCCCACTTGCTTTGCGGTGTACTCCAGAGTTCACGGTCGACACCTGCCGTCCGTTTGCCCCGGTTCTCCGTCACCCGTCTTACCGCCAATACCTTGGCGGAGAACGAGCGGGTCAGCATCCGTTGCAAGGCTTTCACCTCACGCCATTTGCCTTCCCTCGTTGCCTTCGCGATACGTACCTGCATACCCCGAACATTCCGCTCCACCCGGCGCCAGTCAATCTGGTGCCAGTGTTGCGGTCTGCCGGAGGACACAGACGCTCCGCATTCAGCGTTGCGCTCTTTCATGCTATCCTCCTGTCATCGCTGGCAGGAGAACGGACCTCGGCTCGCTAGGGGAGCCGAACCAAAGTCCGAACTCCCGGTCGCGTATTACCCGAAGATGTAGCAAAACGAGAGGGGCGGGCCGATGGCTCGCCTTTTCTCTTTCTGCCACGCTTCGAGCGGGTTTCAGCCAGTCATCTCGCGATGAAAGACCAGATGGAAGTGGGCACAGCTTTCGCTGCCGAGCATGTTGCATCCCGGTATCCGCGCCATTACAGCGCGGCATTCGCTTTCTCCATCCTCCTTTACCCGCATCCCCAACAGCCTTCCTTGCGGTCGGCCTGCCCAGGCCCAGAAGAGCAGGGCAGGGATACGGGCTTACCGAGTTCCGTGCATGACACAGGAACGGGTCAGGTGCTGCCTCTCCGCCGGTGGTGCTTGTGACGACGTATGCCCAATGTAAAGAGGCATAACCAACCACATGCCATTTTGGCCAGAGCCCATAGTCACCGTAGGCTCTATCCTCGATAACGACGTTTATCAGCAGTTCACTTGCGTTCACCATACCGTCCAGCCTAGCCCCTCGTGCCCGTGTGACTCGGACACTCCACGCTGTTTCTCACGAAACAGCGTGCCACTTGCGCGGGGGTACCTTGTCAGGGCGCTTCGCACAATGCCGTTGCCAGCATTGCACTGCCCCTAGGCTACGGGTGGTCGTACACCCGGTTGCGTCGCTGGCACACCAACGCGCAACAATGCCCTACACAGCTTGGCGCTTGCTGGAGCTCCCGTCAGATACCCGGGACTTCGCGGGGAGAGTGCCTCTGAAACGGGACTACTGATCCTGCCGTGGTCTGTTACGCAGTCGGATCATCACGCGGCGCGTACTCGGGGGGTATCCCTCATACGATTCACCCGTGATGTTTTCCTGCGTCAGCACCTTGAGCCCGGTCACGCCTGGAAGCTGCATCACCTGATCCGTTACGGCGTTCCACGAAAACGGCGTGTCGCCGTCGTTCGTGTGATTGTCGTCCGTCATCGTCTCTCTCCCTGACTTGCTGTAAAGGGGTTACCCCCTTCAAGGCTCCATACCCCTGTAGCCTCGCCGTATGGCGATTCCCCGAGGTGCGAGAACTCCATTCCCCTGACTGTCCTGACGGACCACCGAGGAGCGTGAAACAGCAACGAATGTTGCTGCTGTGCACCAGTCCGATGAAGGACTGAAAACACAGTCCTCGCATCGGCTGGGGCATCCCGAAAAGGTGCTTGACGTGATGGTGCATTGTCCA
>PNLU01000022.1 GCA_013823245.1 Alcanivorax sp. | reverse complement strand
CGCCACCGGCGTGATGCCGCTGGATATGCCGGAATCGGTACTGGTGCGCTTCAAGGGCAAGCGTCAGCCGGGCATCACCCTGCGTGACCTGGTGCATGCCATCCCGCTGCAAGCTATCAAGGAAGGCCTGCTGACCGTCGAGAAAAAAGGCAAGAAGAACGTCTTCAACGGCCGCATTCTCGAAATCGAAGGCCTGGAAGACCTGACCGTCGAGCAGGCGTTCGAACTGTCTGACGCCTCCGCCGAGCGTTCCGCTGCGGGCTGCACCATCACCCTGTCTGAAGACAGCGTGACCGAGTACCTGAAGTCCAACATCACCCTGCTCAAGTGGATGATCGCCAACGGTTACGGCGACGCCCGCACCATCGAGCGCCGCGTGACCAAGATGGAAGAATGGCTGGCCAACCCGAGCCTGATGCGCGCAGATAAAGACGCCGAGTACGCCCAGGTGATCGAGATCGACATGGATCAGATCAAGGAACCGATCCTGTGCTGCCCGAACGACCCGGACGATGCCAAGACCCTGTCCGACGTGGCTGGTGACAAGATCGACGAGGTGTTCATCGGCTCGTGCATGACCAACATCGGTCACTTCCGCGCGGCCGGCAAACTGCTGGAGCAGATTCCCAGCGGCTCGCTGACCACCCGCCTGTGGATCGCCCCGCCGACGAAGATGGACCAGCACCAGCTGTCCGACGAAGGCTACTACAACATCTACGGCCGCGCCGGTGCGCGTACCGAGATGCCGGGCTGCTCCCTGTGCATGGGTAACCAGGCCCGCGTAGCGCCGAACAGCACCGTGGTCTCCACCTCCACCCGTAACTTCCCGAACCGTCTCGGCCAGGGCGCCAATGTTTATCTGGCCTCTGCTGAACTGGCTTCGGTGGCTGCGGTACTGGGCAAACTGCCGACCACGGCGGAATACATGGAATACGCAGCCACCATCGATTCCATGTCCGCTGAAATCTACCGTTACCTGAACTTCGATCAGATCGCCGAGTACCAGAAGGTGGCTGACGGGGTGAAGATTCCGGTAGCGCAGGCCAGCTGATCTGGCATTGCACTGAAGCAGTAATAAAAAGCCCGGCGCAAGCCGGGCTTTTTTGTTTCAGGCCGCAATAATGCGGAATGTTGTTGCTTTGGCGACTGGCCTGACGTGATTGTTCTCTCGCTTCAAATCCACAATGCCGTAGTTAGACATCGTCTTCAGGGTTCGGGAGAGGTTACCCGGCGTGCGCCCCGTCGCCGCAGCCAACGCAGAGATGGATTGCGGCCTGGTCTCTTTCATCACACGCAGCAAAGCACGGTTATCATCGCTGAGCACTTCTGCCAGCGACTTCATGGACGTGAACCATATCTTCGGCTCACCCGCCTTCGGCTTGTAATCTCCCCGCGCTATCGCCAGTGCGCGCTGACGAATCTGCGCCTGCGGCATGATACCAATCACCAGAGTAGCCATCGTTACCTTACCTCCGATAACACGCGATCCACCTCGTCGAAGAAATCAGTCAGCAACTGCTGAGCATCCCTGAACGTATAAGGCACACCCTTATCGGACGCATGCCGATGCTTGTGGTCATAAGGCATGATGCGGCCAGCGTATTTGAATTTACCGGGCATCTTCACCGCATGGGCATTGTCATATCCGAGAATGCGCTTGCCGTAGGGCTCATGGAGGGTCAGTGAATACCGGATTCCGTGTGGAATCTCTTGGCTGGCCTCCACCTGCCAGGCCTCGATCTTTATCCAGTAACCACCCATCTGATCAAATATCGACCCATGGAGCTCAAGCAGGGTATCCATACCCGTGTCACGTTCCTTATGCACTATATCACCTGATGATAAACCATGTAGATATGAAAGCGCCAGCATCCGTCTGGCACTTACGCTCCCGCGATCAGATCACGCCGCACCGAGAGGGTCAACCGCCCCCTACGTTCGTCGCAGCGCACAGGTCATCGCCGGGTGCTACAGTCAAAGGCTTTGCCACCACACGAGTGCCAGACATGCTTGCCAACGCCGACACCAGCACATTGATACTGATCGACTACCAGGAACGCCTGATGCCTGCCATTGGCAACGCCTCGGAGGTGCTTGCCCGCGCTGAGCGGCTGGGCAAGGCGGCGCAATTGTTGGGTGTGCCAGTCATCGGTACCGAACAGCGCCCTGAGAAGATCGGGCATAACGTGGCGGAGATCGCTCGCCTGTGCGATCAAACGCTGACCAAGACGACCTTTGGCACAACCGCCCGGGATATTGGGGGCGTGCTGGGTCAGGGGCGACATGAGCTGGTGCTGGCAGGGTGTGAGACCCATGTGTGCCTGTTGCAGACCGCCATGAATCTGCTGGAAGCGGGTTATCGGGTGCGGGTGGTGGCGGATGCCTGCGGGTCGCGGTTTGTCGAGGATCGGGAGGTGGCGCTGGTCCGGTTGCGTGAGGCCGGGGCGGATGTGGTGACGTCGGAGATGGTGTTGTTTGAGTGGATGCGGGATAGCTTGCATCCGCAGTTCAAGGCGGTGCAGGGGTTGTTGAAGTAATCACAACAGGCCGGTTTTCAGGCCAGCTACGGTGAGTGCCATCTGGTGGCGTAGCCAGGGGATGGAGTACATCAGGGGAAAGGCCATATCTCTTGCGGCCGCCAGGCTGCGGCTGTGGGACTGGAATACCGGGGTCAGGGCGCGGCTCATGCGTTGGTAGAATCGGATCGGGCCGCTGCGCAGGCGGTGGTAGGTGGTCCAGGCTTCGGGCCAGTCGCGGGCGTCGCTCAGGGCCTGTGCCAGGGCCAGGGCGTCGACCAGGGCCATGTTGGTGCCCTGCCCCAGTTGTGGGCTCATGGCGTGGGCGGCGTCGCCGATCACGCCGATGCGGTCCTGGGCCCAGCGTCGCATGATTACGTCGCGGTAGGTCGCGGGAATCAACTGGCGGCTGCTGCACAGGGGCGCCAGTAGCGGGGCCAGATCGGGCCAGGCGGTCTCGGCGCGCAGGCGCCAGGCGCTCAGGTCCACGTCGCCGTTGCGCCAGGCGGGCATGTCGGCCACGGGCACACTCCAGAACACGCTTACCAACGGCACATCGGGCTGCGCCGGGGTTACGCCGGTGGGCAGAATGCCGGCCATGGTGTGGCAGCCGTCGTAGCGTTGCCGCAGGGCGGCATCTGTGAGGGTGTCGGGGCGGGGCTGCATGGTCCACAGGGCGCCCCAGGGGTACTGGCGGTCGTAGCGCACCAGGGCCGGGGGGCGCAGTTGGCTGCTGCTGCCGTTGGCAACCAGTACGGCGTCCGCCTCCAGGCGATCCGTGGCGCCGTCGCAGGTCAGGGTCAGTTGCACGCCCCGGCCCTGCTCGGTCAGCGCGTCCACGCGGGTGTTCATCATGCGTTTATGTGGCAGGGGCGCCAGGGCGCGGTCCAGGATATGGCACAGGCTGGCGCGGTGGATGCCTACGCCGTGAGGGTCCCCTGCTTGCCGCAGGTCGGCGTAGCGGGTGTGCATGATAAAGCGCCCGCTCACGGTGTCGCCCATCAGGGCATCCACACGGGCGCCGTATTGCAGGGCCTGCCCGCGCAGGCCGAGCAGATCGAGTACGGCCAGGCCGGAGGGCTGCAACAGGATGCCCGCCCCCACCGGGGTCAGCGCCGGCGCCTGTTCGATCAGGGTGATGTGGTGCCCTTGCCGGGCCAGAAAAATGGCGGCCGCCAGGCCAGCGGTGCCCGCGCCGATCACCGCGATATGTTGCCGTTCCATGCTACCCCGCCCCACAACACCTTCGCGCAACACTTTAGTCATTGCTGTACCGCGATGCCAGTACGGGTGTGAAGGGGCAGTGCTATACTGACGCTTTGCGCTGCCACCCTTCTTTTTGCGGCGCCCACTTTTTTGCCCGCGAGCTGATTCATGTCGAACACCACCAAGGCCGACCTGCTGATGGTCCTGGTCACGCTGCTGGCCGCCGTCAGCTGGATATTCTCGAAGGAAGCGGTGATGCAGATGCCACCGCTGCTGTTCATGGGCATCCGTTTTCTGATGGCGGGGGCGCTGCTGGCGCTGGTGGGCTGGCGCCTGATGCGTCGGCTTACGATGGATCAGTGCAAGCGCGCCATGATGGTCGGGCTGGTGTTTGGTATCGCCATGAGCTTCTGGGTCACGGGTCTGCATCGCGGCACCCATGTGGGCGAAGGCGCCTTCCTCACCAGTCTGGCGGTGGTGCTGGTGCCGGTTCTCGGCAAGCTGGTGTTCCGCGAGACGCCGCCCGCCAGCACCTGGCTGGCCCTGCCGGTGGCAGTGGCCGGGCTAGCGTTGCTGTCACTGGAGCATGGCTTCCGGCCGGAGGCCGGGCAGCTCTATTTCGTATTGGCGGCCGCCATCTTCGCGCTCTATTTCAGCATGAATACGCAAGCGGCCAATACCCAGACACTCACCACCCGCGATGGCGCGGTGCAGCAGCGGGAAAAGGTGCCGGTCATTGCGCTGACGGCGATGGTGCTGCTCACCGTGGGTGTTTTCACCAGCGTGCTGTCGCTGCTGCTGGAGCCCTGGGCCCCCACCTTCCGTTCGTTCAGCCTGGAACTGGCGGGCTGGGTCGCGGCCAGTGCGGTGATCGGCACGGCGGCGCGCTTCTTTGTGCAGACCTGGGCGCAAAGCCTGTCGAACCACAGCCATGGCGTGGTGATCCTGGTGATCGAACCGATCTGGGTGGCGCTGTTTGCCGCAGGCTGGTTCGGGGAGACCATGAGCCTGCAACAGCTGGGCGGCTGTGCGCTGATCTTCACCGCGTTGCTGGTGAATCGCTGGGGCGCGGTGCGCAAGCTGATCAAGGGCTGGCTCTGAAACATTCCTCTTACAGAGTGTTTACTGATGCCCCGCTATCATTGGTATGTATCTGGATAGCGAGGAGTCTGCCGCCATGTGGAGCCGTCTGCCCCATCTTCTGAAACTCGCCCCCGCTCTGCTGCTCAGCGCCCTGCTGAGCACGCCTGTGCAAGCCGTCGGCCCTTATCTGGGCGTCAATGCGGCGGCGTTGCGTTACGAACTGCCCGGCGACAACAAGGATCTGCGCCCCTACATCATGCATGTGCGCACCGGTGTGGAATTCAACGAATACGTGGGCCTGGAAGGCCGTCTGGGTGCCGGGATCTCGTCCGACCGGCGTATGCGCGACGGGCTGCGGGAAAAGGTGGAAACCGAGTGGCTGGCCGGTGGCTACCTCAAGCTGTCGCTGCCGGTTAATCAGGGCATGGGCCGCCCCTATCTGCTCGGGGGTTACACCCATGCCCAGCAGCGGATTACCCGTGACCAGCCGTTGCTGATCGGCAGCGTGCGTGAACGCCGTCGTGAAGATCTGCACGGCACGTCCTTTGGCGGGGGTGCGGATATCATGCTGGGTGAGGCGCTGGCACTGAATATGGAGTACGTGCGCTACACCGATGGCGGCCGGGGCCGTATTCACTCGCTGTCGCTGGGCCTGCGCACCGCGTTCTAGGGGAGAATCACCGGTTCCTGTTCCAGCGTGACGCCGAACTGTGCGTGGACGCTGTCGCGCACCCGGGCGGCGAAGGCCAGCACGTCGGCGCCGGTCACGGTGTGGCGGCCCTCGGCGGCGGCGTGATTGACCAGCACCAGCGCCTGCTGCGCGTGCATACCCAGGTCGCCATCACGGCGGCCTTTCCAGCCCGCGCGTTCGATCAGCCAGCCTGCCGCCAGTTTCACCTTGCCATCCGCTTGCGGGAACGCCACCAGGTCCGGGAAGCGTTGCTGCAGGGCATTGTGCTGGACGCTGCTGATCACCGGGTTCTTGAAAAAGCTGCCGGCGTTGGGCAGTTCAGCGGGATCAGGCAGTTTGCTGCGGCGGATCTGGCAGACCAGCTCGCGCACACCAGCCGGTGTTTGCTGTGCTTCAGGCAGCGCGGCAAACCGCGCCGCCAGGTCGGCATAACCCAGTTGCAATTGCGGCACTCGGTTGAGGCGCAAACGCAGCCGGGTAATCAGCCACTGGCCGCGTTCGGCTGATTTGAAGCGACTGTCGCGGTAGGCGAAGCCGCATTCATCGTGGCGAAAGGTGCGGGCACGACCGTCGTCCAGAGCCACTGCATCCAGGCTGTCCAGCAGGTCACACAATTCGACGCCGTAGGCACCGATATTCTGGAACGGGGCGGCGCCGCAAGCGCCGGGAATCAGCGACAGGTTTTCCAGGCCCTGCCAGCCGTGGCTCAGGCTCCAGGCGACCACATCGTCCCAGTGCTCCCCGGCGCCCACTTCCACCAGCACCTGATCCCCCTCCTCCGCCAGCAGCCGGCGCCCGAGGATCTGCGGGCACAGCACCAGCCCGGGAATCTCTGCGGTCAGCACCAGGTTGCTGCCCTCGCCAATCACCGTGCGCGGCAGGCTGCGCCAGCGGGTGTCCTGCAACAGGGCGATCAGCGTCCGGTCGTCCTCCGGCAGGGACAGCCATTCCGCCCGGGCAGGTAACCCCAGCGTGTTGCGCGAGGTCAGATCCGCGTGCGGCTGCGGGGTGTGCTCGAGGTTCATCTGCCCAGCCGTGCGCGCAGGGCGTCCAGCAGGCCGTCGCTGGTGGCTTCCACCAGATCCAGCACTTCCTCGAAACCGTCTTCCCCGCCGTAGTAGGGATCGGGCACTTCCTGCACCGGGGCCTGCGGGTGAAAATTCATGAACAGTTCGAGCCGGGCGCTGCCCTGCCCCAGTGCGCGCAGGTCGCGCAGATTGGCGTGATCCATGGCCAGCACATAATCGAAGGCGTTCAGGTCGGCGGCGCTGACCTGGCGGGCGCGCAGGGGCGCCAGATCATAGCCACGCCGGGCAGCGGCGCGCTGCATGCGCGTGTCCGGCGCCTTGCCGATATGCCAGTCGCCGGTGCCGGCGCTGTCGATGCGGATATGATCCTGCAACCCCGCTGCCTGCACACGCCCGCGAAAGACCGCTTCGGCAGTGGGCGAGCGGCAGATATTGCCCAGACAGACAAACAGCACCGATACACTCATTGCACTTCACCACTGATCAGGGCCCGCATGCGTTGCAGGTCGGCCTCGGTGTCCACGCCACCGGGCACCGGCATGCAGGCCGGTTCCACATGAATCGGCACGCCGTGGTACATGGCGCGCAACTGCTCCAGCGCCTCGGCCTGCTCCAGCGGCGCAGGCGCCCAGGTCACGTAACGGTTCAACAGGCTGACCCGGTAACCGTAGATGCCGATATGACGCCACCATTGTCCCGGCGGCAGCGGCAAGGCGGTGTCAGGTTCGGCAAAGCCGTCGCGATGCCACGGCAGCGGCGCGCGGCTGAAGTACAGCGCCCGGCCGTGACTGTCGAACACCACCTTGACGTGATTCGGGTTGAACAATCCGGCGCGCTCGGTGATCGGTTCGCACAGGGTGGCAATACCGAAGCCGTCATGCGCGGCCAGATTGGCGGCCACCTGATCGATCACCGCCGGGGGAATCAGCGGCTCATCGCCCTGCACATTGACGATGATGTCGTTATCCGCCAGCCCCAGTTGCGCTGCCACTTCCTGCAAGCGGTCGGTGCCTGAGGGGTGATCCGCGCGGGTCATCAGCACCTGGCCGCCATGGTCGCGCACGGCGTCGGCCACGCGGGCGTCGTCGGTGGCCACCCAGACCGCGGTGGCGGCGCTTTGCTGGCAACGCTCCAGCACGTGCACCACCATCGGTTTGCCGCCGATATCCGCCAGCGGCTTGCCGGGCAAGCGGCTGGCGCCGAAGCGAGCGGGAATGACAACGGTATAACTCATGTGTTTGCGTCCTTTAACCGGGTTGGCACCAGCCGGGCCAGTACCTGATCAATAAACCCCGGCGGCAGCGTGGCCGTCACCGGCAGCACCCAGCATCGGGGGGTGACGAAGTCACGGCATTTGACCAGGTCTTTTTCCGTCATGATCAGCGGCGCCTCGCCAGGCAGCGCCAGATCGTCCGCAACAAAGGCATGGTGATCCGGGAACGGGTGGGCGGTCACGGCAAAACCGCTGCGCCGCAACAGGCCGAAAAAACGCTCCGGATCGCCGATGCCCGCCAGCGCGTGCACTTGCGGATAGCGCTCAGCAAAGGCCTCCAGCAACACACGCTGCCCGGTGGCCGCGTTTTCCAGCCAGGGGGCATCAAGTTGCATGGGCACCGCGCCAGCATGGCGGAACGGCCCCTCGCCGTTCACCACCACCCAGTCCACATGATCCAGCCGGCTGGCCGGTTCACGCAGGGGGCCTGCGGGGATGCAGCGGCCGTTACCGAGTCCGCGCCGAGCGTCCACCACGGCGATTTCAGCAGACCGGCCCAGCGGATAATGCTGCAGGCCGTCATCGCTGATCACCAGATCAGGGCGATGGGTCAAGGCGGCTTCCAGGGCACGGGGGCGGCGGGGGTCGATAATCACGATGGCGTCGGTGGCATGGCTGATCAGCAGCGGTTCATCACCCGCTTCGTTGGCACTCTGTCCTGCCTCAACGGTCCACGGCAGCGAAGGCGGGCGAGCACCGTAGCCACGGGAAATGACCACCACCTTGAGACCCCGCGAGGCGGCCCCCTGACACAGGGCAATCACCAGCGGCGTCTTGCCGGTGCCGCCCACAGTGATATTGCCCACCACCAGCACCGGCACCGGTGCGGCCTCCGGCCCCTTGCGCAGCTGGCCCAGACGGCGCCGGGCCACCCGGGCGGTCAGCGCGCCCAGCGGGCGCAGTGGCAGCAGCCAGGCGCTGTCGCGGTACCAGGCTCGGGACACGCGCTCGGCCAGCGACATGGTAATCAGAGCTCCTCGAAATTCATCTGGTGCATCTGCGCATAGACCCCGCCCTGCGCCAGCAATTCCGTGTGACTGCCGCTCTCGATCAGGCGGCCATGATCCAGCACCAGGATACGATCTGCGCTCTCGATGGTGGACAACCGGTGCGCAATCACCAGCGTGGTGCGGCCTTTCATGACCCGCTCCAGCGCCTGCTGGATGTAATGCTCGGATTCGTTATCCAGCGCCGACGTAGCCTCATCCAGAATCAGGATCGGCGCATCCTTGAGCAGCGCCCGGGCAATCGCCAGACGCTGGCGCTGACCACCGGACAACTGGGTGCCGTCCTGCCCCACTTCTGTATCCAGCCCGTTGGGCAAGCGGCTGATGAAGTCCCAGGCATAGGCATCCTTGGCCGCCTGAATGATCTGTTCCTCGGTGGCGTTGCGCAATTCCCCGTAGGCAATGTTGTTGCGCACCGTATCGTTGAACAGCACCACCTTCTGCGTGACCATCGCGATCTGCCGACGCAGGTCGGTCAGCTTGTAGTCAGTCAGCGGCACACCGTCGAGCAGGATCTCGCCCTCAAGCGGATCGTAAAAACGCGGCACCAGCGCAGCGATGGTGCTCTTGCCCGCCCCCGAACGCCCGACCAGTGCCACCGTCTTGCCCGCATCCGCCGCAAATGACAGATCGCGCACCACCGGGGTGTCCGGCGAATAGCCGAAGGTCACGTTACGGAATTCGACATTGCCACGCGCACGGGCCAGCGGTGTGCTGCCCGGGTCGGGTTCCGCGGGGCGATCCATCAACTCGAAGATGGACGCTGCGCCGGTCACACCACGCTGGATCTTGGCATTCACTTCGGTGAGTTTTTTCATCGGCTTCTGGATCAGGCCGACCGCGCCGATAAACGCCAGGAACTGGCCAATGCTGATATCTGCACCCATCAGCTGGATATACAGATAGGTAATCACACCCACGCCCGCCGAGATCACCAGCTGCACAGACACGGTGCTGACCGCCTTGCTGGCTTCCATCTTGACGTTCTGCTGGCGGAAACGACGGCTGACCTTTTCGAAACGGGCTTCTTCCTGCTCCTGACCGGAGAAAATCTTCACCGGCTGATTGCCCTCGATCGCCTCGCCCAGATACTGGGTGATATTGCCCATGCTGCCCTGCATGTTGCGGCTGATCATGCGGAAGCGGCGGCTCATGTAATTGACCACGATGCCGATCACCGGGCCCACGGTGAACAGGATCAGGGTCAGCTGCCAGTTGCTGTAAAGCAGGTACACCAGAAGACCGATTACGGTAAAGCCTTCGCGGAACATCACCGTCACCGCATCGGCGCCCGCTGCGGTCACCTGCTGCGCGTCATAGATCACCTTCGACATGATCCGGCCGGACGCATTCTGCTGGTATTCGCGCGTGGGCAGCCGCAACACATGCTGGAAGGTTTCATTGCGCATGTCATAAACAATGCGCTGGCTGACCCAGGCAATGCAGTAGTTGCCGACGAAATGACCGAAGCCCTGGATGGCGGCAATGGTGATCGGCGCCACGCAGATCACCATGACCATGGTCGGGGTCGGGTTCTCGATGGTCTCCGCCAGAATACGCAGCATTTCGGCAATCGCCGGCTGCATGGCCGCGTAGATGATATAACCGAAGATACTGCCCGCCAGCACCACCCAGTGACGCCGGGTGTAGGTCAGCAACCGTTTGTAGATCACCCAGTTGCTGTCCGGGTGAAGCGCCTCTTCAGTCTTGCTCATGGTGACTCCCCGGCAGGTTCACGGGTGGTGATGCTGATATTGACGAAGCCCAGTTGCCCGGCCACGTCCATCACCCGGACCACCGACTGGTGGCTGGTGTTGGCATCGGCGGTAATCATCACCGGCGTGCGTGCAGCGTCCGACGACAAACGCATCAGCACCGAACGCAGGGTATTGGCATCACTGCGCACCAGTTGTTCCCCGTTGACCAGGTAATCGCCGCCGGGACCAATCACCACTTCGACCCGTTCCGGCATTTCAGCCTGGGGCATGCCCGAGGCTTCGGGCAGGGTCACCGCCAGCCGCGTTTCCCGGGTGAAGGTGGTCGACACCATGAAAAAGATCAGCAGCAGGAACACCACATCGATCAGCGGTGTCAGGTTGACCGCCACCTCGTCCTGACGCTGGCGACGGAATTTCACGATACGGCTCCACCGGCGGCGGGCTTGCGGCGCGGCGCGGCCTTTTTCGCCGGTGCCGGTGCAGGCGCGGGGGCCTCCCCTTCACCATGAATCCAGTCCAGCAGGTTCACGGCGGTCTGTTCCATGCCGATGGTGATTTCGTCCACCCGGCGCACGAAGAAGCGATGGAAGAAGATAGCCGGGATGGCCACGCTCAACCCCGCAGCCGTGGTAATCAGGGCCTGGGAAATACCGCCCGCCAGGCGCGCCGTGTCGCCGGTGCCATGCAGCATGATGGCCGAGAAGACATCGATCATACCGATTACCGTGCCGAGCAGACCCAGCAGCGGTGTGATCGCCGCAATCGTGCCCAGGGTGTTGAGAAAGCGCTCCATGTCATGGATTTCCTGACTGGCCGCTTCCTCGATGCGCTCCTTCATGATGTCACGCCCGGCATCGGCGTTGTTCAGGCCCACGGCCAGAATACGACCCAGCGGCGAGTTCTCCCGCAGCGCCTTGAGGTAACCCGGGTCCACGGTCCCCTTGCCCCAGCTGGTGCGTACCTGGCCCAGCAAGGTGGGTGGCGCCAGGCGCGACGGGCGCAGGGTCCAGAATCGCTCCACCACAATCGCCAGTGCGACCGCAGAACACACCAGGATCGGGAGCATCATCCAGCCCCCGGCCATTATGATTTCCTGCACGGCATTCCCCTTGAAAACTGAACAGAAGCGCAACGGCCATGAGGTTACCATTGCGCCGTATCCGGCCGCCACGCCGCAGGCAGGCGTTCACGCAGCAGCAATGGCGCCGGATTATGGGAGCCGCGCAGGGGAAAGACAATCATGCCGGTCTCAGAACTAACCCGCAGCGGAATATCATATTCCGCATAACGCGCCCGAACCGCCTCGGCCGGATGCCCGAAACGATTGCGGTAACCGGCGCTGACCAGCGCCACATCGGGCGCCACCGCCCGAATAAAGGCATGGCTGGAGCTGGTAGCGCTGCCATGGTGCGGCACCAGCAGCACCTCGGCGCGCAGGTCGTCGTGAGCCGCCAGCCAGAACTCCACCGGTTTGTAGATATCCCCGGTGAGCAGCGCGCTGCCGTGGCGACCCCGCACGCGCAACACGCAACTGGCATTGTTCGGTGCGCGCAGGGGAATATCGGCGACCGGCCACAGGACTTCCACCAGCACACCGTCCTGCCACCATTGCTGGCCGCGCAGGCACGGCACAGTGCCCGGCAACCGATGCGGCTCGCCGCTGTACACCGACACCCCGCTGAACTGCGGCATCAGGCTGGTCAGCCCCCCGGCATGGTCCATATCCCCATGGCTGACAAACACCCGCCGCAGGGGCAGCCGCTGGCGGGCCAGCCAGGGACCGATCACGCTGCGCCCGGCATCGCCGCCGGGCCAGGCCGGGCCCAGGTCATACAGCATCAGCCCGTGCCGGGTGCGCAGCGCCACCGCCTGGCCCTGCCCCACATCCATCACCACCAGATCAAAACCGCCCGGCGGCGGCGCATCGCTGGCGGGCCACAGCCACGGCAGACACAGCGGCAGCAGCCACCAGCGCGGCCAGGGCGCGTGCGGTGCCAGCCCCGGCACCGCCAGCAGCAACAGCAACAGAACCGGCATCAACCCCACCGGCAACGGCAGGGCCGGATTCAGGCGATCCAGCCCGTGGAGGGCCTGCCACCCGGCCTCCAGCAACCAGGCAGCGAGGGCCAGCAACCCCTCAGCGCCGGGCATCAGCGCGCCCACCAGCAGCAACGGCACGATCAGCAGGGAAAACAGCGGTACCAGCAGCAGATTGGCCAAAGGAGAGACCAGCCCCCAGACGCCGAAGAGCCACGCCGCGAAGGCGCCCAGCCCCAGCGACAATAGCAGTTGTGCCCGCACCAGCAGCCACACTCGGTTTGCCCGCCGCGCGCCGGGCAAGCCGTACACCAGCAGCGCCACCGCCCCGAAGGACAACCAGAAGCCGTTATCCAGCACCATCAGCGGCGCGCCCAGCAGCAACGCCAGCAAGGCCAGACGCAGAGCGCGCCCGGCACCGGGCTGCTGGCGCGCGGCCAGGGCCCCCAGCAACACCAGACTCATCAGCAGCGCACGCTGCGCTGGCAGGCCCATGCCCGCCAGCAGGGCATAACCCAGTGCCGCCAGCATGGCGGGCCAGACCGCCCAGCGTGCCGGGCTGGCCCACCCTGCGCCGCGCACACCACGCCCGCGCCAGCCGGGCATCAGCAGGGCGGGTGTCAACAGACCGCGCGCCAGACGCCAGACCAGCCAGGCCACCAGCGTGATATGCAGCCCGGAGATCGCCATCAGATGGGCCGTGCCGGTGCGTTGCAACAGGCCCCAGTCATCAGCGGTCATGGCCCGGCGATCTGCAGTCACCAGCGCCGGCAGCACCCGCTGCGCCCGGGGCCAGGGCGCCAGGCGCTCGGCCAGGCTGGCACTCAGCCGCGCCCGCCGCGCCGTCAGCGAGCGCGGCTGATGGGTCCTTGCATGCAGCGCCTGTACGCTGCCCCGGGCGCCGATGCCCCGGGCCAGATCCAGCCGGGCGCGGTCGAAGCTGCCCTGATTGACCTGCCCGCGAGGCGGCCGAAGACGCACCGTCAGCCACACCCGGTCCCCGGCCAGCAGGGCACCCGGCGCATGCCAGGTCAGCCACAGGTCACCCGGGTCTGGCCAGTCACCCGCCTGGTCTCCCAGTACCCGGACCTCACCAAGACGAAAACGCACCCGGCCAAGGCCACCGTAGCCATGCTCATCGTGCTCGGGCAGATCAACCACCACCCCGGTGACCGTCAGCGGCTCGTCCGATAACGAAGCGGGCAACCAGCCCGCCAGGCCCATCTGCACGGCCGCAGCGCCCCACCCTGCCCCGGCCAGCAGCCCGCAGAGCACACCACAGAGCCGATTCCGCTGGCGCGGTGAGGCACGCTGGCAGCACACCGCCAGCCCCAGCAGCACCAGACTCGGCCCGGGGCCCCATCCTGGCCCCCAGCCCGTGAATACCGCCCCCAGGGCGGCCGCAACAAAGGCATTCATCCGGCTGCATCCATGCAATCGGTTAACAGAATGCGCCAGTGTATCGGGGAAGCACGATGATGGCTGTCAGTCAGGGATTACAGCGGGCATAATACGCGCGCCCGAGCCCCGACTACGCGAGTGCAATGCCGAGAAAGCTGTTTCGCAAATACCTGCCCACCGCCGAACGCCTGCGCGAAATCCGCTCGCTGGGTGGCATGGGGCAGCTGTTCACCGACCCGAACCTGTGGCATCTGAATCGTCGCTCACTGTCGGGGGCGGCCTTTATCGGTATCTTCTGCGCCTTCATGCCGATTCCGCTGCAGATGGTGGTGGCGGCCATTCTGGCGCTGCGTTTCAAGTGCAACCTGCCCATGTCCATCGTGCTGGTGTGGATCAGCAACCCGCTGACTTACGTGCCGATGTTCTACTTCACCTACCGGGTGGGCGCCTGGATGCTGGGCATGCCACGCACCATGCCCGAGCAGGTCACGGTGGCGTGGTTTGTGGAGCAGCTGATTCCGCTGTGGCTGGGGTCGTTGCTGTGCGGGCTCGTGTTCGGCGCAGTGGCCTTCGGGGTGGTCCGGCTGCTATGGCGCCTGGCAGTGCTGCGCAGCTGGCGTCGCCGTGGCGTCGGCAGAACCGGGGAAAACAGCGCCGACAACTGAGGTTCAGCCTGGTATCAGGTTGGCGCGGCCAGCAACCCGTCATGCAGCTCGCGCCGCTGTGCGCAGCGCACGGCAAACGCCGGATCATGGGTCACAATCAGCAGGGCCACACCATAACGCCGGTTCAGGTCCAGCATCAGGTCCTGGATCTGGGTGGCGGTGCGCTCATCCAGATTCCCGGTCGGCTCGTCCGCGAAGACAATGCTCGGCCGGGTCACCAGCGCCCGCGCAATGGCGACACGCTGGCGCTCGCCACCGCTGAGCATCGCCGGTTTGTGCGCCAGCCGCTCACCCAGACCTACCGCCTCCAGCACCTCCTGCGCCCGGACCATGGCCTGCGCCGCAGATTCGTCACCGATCAGCAGTGGCATGGCCACGTTTTCCAGCGCCGTGAATTCCGGCAGCAGATGGTGGAACTGGTAGATGAATCCCATATGGCGATTGCGCAGCAGCCCGCGCTGTTTCTCGGTCAACCGGCCGAGCGGCTGGCCCGCCACACTGACTTCGCCCTCGGTGGGCGAATCCAGGCCCCCCAGCAGGTTCAGCAGTGTCGATTTGCCGCAGCCGGAAGAACCGACCACCGCCAGGGTTTCTCCGGCATGCATGCGCAGGTCGATGCCGCTGAGCACTTCCAGCGTCACCGGGCCTTCGGTGTAGCGTTTTACCAGCCCCTGGGCATCCAGAACGATCTCGCCCGCCTTACTCATAACGCAGGGCCTCCGCCGGTTCGACGCGGCTGGCGCGCCAGGAAGGATACAGCGTGGCCGAGAAACTGATCAGCATGGCGATGGAGGCAATCAGGCCGACATCCCCCCACTGCAATTCCGACGGCAGATAATTGACGAAGTAGGCATCAAACATGGTGGCGTTGAAGGTACGCTCGATCCACGCCCCGACATCCGGCACATAGGTCGACATCAGTACGCCCAACCCGACCCCGGCCGCCGTACCGGCGAAGCCGATCAGCGTGCCCTGCACCATGAAGATCCGCATGATGGTGCCAGGGGTCGCGCCCAGCGTGCGCAGCACGGCGATATTGGCGCGTTTCTCGGTGACCAGCATCACCTGGCTGGAAATGATATTGAAGGCGGCCACCGCCACGATGAACGACAGCAACAGCGTCATCATCGTCTTTTCCATGCGAATGGCCTGGAACAGGTTGCCGTGGCTGCGGGTCCAGTCGCTGGTGTAGTAAGCCCGGCCCATGCTCTGCTGCAGTTCCCAGGCCACCCGCTGGGCAGCAAACAGGTCACTGATGCGCAGCCGCACCCCTTCCACGGTGCCGCCCTGGCGAGCCAGCCGTGCGGCATCGTCCACATGCACGTACGCCAGCAGGGAATCGACCTCGGCCCGCACCCGGAAAATCCCGGTCACCTCGAAGCGCCGGAAGCGCGGCGTCACACCCGCCGGTGACAGACTGGCCTCGGGCAACACCAGCACCACGCGGTCGCCGATATTGACGCCCAGCTTGCGCGCCAGGCCGTAGCCCAGCACCATGTTGAAGCTGCCAGCTTCCAGGCTGTCCAGTTCGCCGGCCCAGATATGCTCACCGACGATGGAGACATCCCGTTCCGCCTCGGGCTCGATGCCGTTGACCATGAGCCCGGCCACCTGGCCGCCGTGGCTGAGCATGCCCTGCAACTCGACAAACGGCGCTGCCGCCAGCACCAGCGGATGGCGCTCGGCTTCCGCTGCCAGCGCAGGCCAGTCGTCCACCGGCTCGCGGCCGTAGAGGGAAACATGAGTGACCATGCCGAGAATACGGGTCTGCAACTCGCGCTCGAAGCCGTTCATCACGGACAGCACGGTAATCAGCACCGCCACGCCAAGCATCAGGCCCAGCGCGGAGATCAGGGTGATCACAGAGATAAAGCTGTTGCGGGCCCGGGCACCGGTATAACGCAGGCCTACGAACAGGGATACGGGTTTGAACATGGCGCGCATTTAAGCATCATTGCCCTGGTGAGTCACGGGTTTGCCGCTTTGTGAACGGCGGCACGCGGGTGCTTCCGCCAAAGTGGTTGAATAAGTATAGCTAACTTTCTAATATCACAAGAATTTCGTTGGGGAATCGGGATGCGAACAACAACAGGCAGTATCTTGGCGGCCTTCCTTCTGTGCCTGCCCTGGGGCAGCGCACTGGCGCAGGCCATGCCCGAGCGTGGCATGACCCAGACTCAGGTGGAACGCACCTTTGGCCAGCCCAACACGCGTCGGCCTGCGGTCGGTCAGCCCCCGATCAGCCGCTGGGTGTACGATGACTTCACGGTGTACTTCGAGAACGAATACACCCTGCATGCTGTATCGCACCATGCGCCCCGCGTGCCTGCGGTGGTGTCCGGCCCTCAGGTCGTGGACGAACTCCCCCCCATCGAAGAACTCGATACACAGACGCCCGCGCGCCGTCCAAAGTTCCAGTTCGATCCGGCCACCGGTCAGATGCGTGAGCTGGACGATGCCGGTGAGGCCGTAGAAGCCCCGGCCGCTGCCGAGCCGACTCCCGCGCCGCAAGCGCGTCCTGAGCCGCAACCCGAACCACAACCTGAGCCACAACCTGAACCGGAACCGGCGCAGCAACCCGAGCCCGCAGGCGAGGACGAGCCCCGCTTCCGCTTTGACCCGAACACCGGCCGCATTGTGATCGACGAGCCTGGCGCGTCTGCCCGGCAGGCCCCCGCTGCACAGCCTCAGTCTGCCCCGGAGCCCGAACCGCAACCGGAGCCCGAGCCGCAGCCTGAGCCTGAGCCGCAACCCGCACCAGAAGAAGCCCCCGCCGACGGTGGCGGCTTCTTCATTCAGTGGTAGACAGGGCGGACCTTGCTTTATCCTTGCGCCGGACGATTGACCTGACCCCGGCGCGAGATTCGCATGACACACCTGCTTCCCGAATGGCACCCCCAATGGGGGGTAATGCTGGCCTGGCCCCACCCGGATACGGACTGGGCCAGGCTGCTGACTGCCGCTGAATCCACCTATACCGACATCGCCCGAGCTGTGCTGGCGCGCGAGCATCTGCTGGTGCTGTGCCGCGACGAGGCCCACGGCGCGCATATCCGACAGCGCCTGGCCGAGGCGGGCGCTGACCTGACCCGTCTGCATCTGCATGCCCTGCCCTACAACGACACCTGGGCACGGGATTTCGGCCCGATCGCCGTAACCCGCGATGGCAGCACGCGCCTGCTGGATTTCACCTTCAACGGCTGGGGCGGCAAGTTCGCTGCCGATCAGGACAACGCCGTCAACGGGCGCTTGACGTGGTCGGTGCCGCGCGAGTCAGTGGACCTGGTGCTGGAAGGCGGCTCCATCGACACCGACGGCGAGGGCGTTTTGCTGACCACCCGCCACTGTCTGCTCAATCCGAACCGCAATCCGCACCTGGACGAAGCCACTATCAGTGCGCGTCTCAAGGAAGCCCTGGGCGTGCACGACATCTGGTGGCTGAGCGAAGGACACCTGGAGGGTGACGATACCGACGCCCATGTGGACACCCTGGCGCGCTTCTGCGATGCACGCACGATCGCCTATGTACAGTGCAATGATCCCGACGACAGCCACTATCCCGCCCTGCAGGCCATGCAGGCCGAGCTGGAAGCCCTGGCCGACCGCCACCGGCTGACGCTGGTGCCGCTGCCCATGGCCATCGCCCAGTACGACGAAGACGGCGAGCGGCTGCCTGCCACCTATGCCAACTTCCTGATCATCAACGACGCGGTGCTGATGCCCACCTACGCCTGCAAAACCGATGCCGAGGCGCTTGAGCGCCTGCAGGGGGCCTTCCCCCGCCATGAGGTCATCGGCATTGATTGCCGCCCGCTGATTGCCCAGCATGGCAGTCTGCACTGCGTCACCATGCAGCTGCCGGAAGGCGTCTGCCCCGTTGAAGGAGACCGCTGATGCGCGTTGCTGTGATCCAGCAGGCCAACACCGCCGACCTCGGCGCCAACATGGACCGCTCCGAAGCGCTGGTCCGTGACGCCGCCGCCCAGGGCGCCGAACTGGTCATGCTGCAGGAGCTGCACCGCAGCCTGTATTTCTGCCAGACCGAAGACACCGCCTGTTTCGACCTGGCCGAGCCGATCCCCGGCCCGTCCACCGATCGCCTGGGCCAGCTTGCCCGCGAGCTCGGCATCGTGCTGGTGGGCAGCCTGTTCGAAAAACGCGCCACCGGGCTGTACCACAATACTGCCGTCGTGCTGGAGCGCGACGGCAGCCTGGCGGGCATTTACCGCAAGATGCATATTCCCGACGATCCGGGTTTTTACGAGAAATTCTATTTCACCCCCGGCGATGCACGTTTCAACCACGGCGCCAGCGGTTTTACACCGATCCAGACCTCCGTGGGCAAACTGGGCCTGCTGGTGTGCTGGGATCAGTGGTACCCGGAAGCGGCACGCCTGATGGCCCTGGCCGGCGCCGACCTGCTGCTTTATCCCACCGCCATCGGCTGGGCACCCGCTGACGACAACGCCGAAAAGCAGCGTCAGTTGAACGCCTGGATCACCATCCAGCGTGCCCATGGCATTGCCAACGGCCTGCCGGTGCTGGTGGCCAACCGCACCGGCTTCGAGGCTGCACCGCCGGATGGCGGCGACGGTATACAGTTCTGGGGAAACAGTTTCATCTGTGGTCCCCAAGGCGAATTTCTGGCACAAGCCAACGCCGACAGCGACACTGTGTTGCTGCACGACATTGATCTGCAACGCAGCGAAAACGTACGCCGCATCTGGCCTTATCTGCGCGATCGCCGCATCGATGCCTATGAAGAACTGACACGGCGTTTCCGCGACTGACTGATCCACTGACAGCTATAGTGGCGCTTTGCCTTTATTGGCGAGCGCCACCGCATCAGGTAAAACATATTG
Organism: Alcanivorax sp.; assembly: GCA_013823245.1. Taxonomy (GTDB): domain Bacteria; phylum Pseudomonadota; class Gammaproteobacteria; order Pseudomonadales; family Alcanivoracaceae; genus Isoalcanivorax. The sequence goes on along the minus strand of PNLU01000022.1, from coordinate 18,073 downwards.
ATGCGATATCCGTGCTATACATCCCCCGTTCAATCTGCTTATATAATTAGCGCCACGACGTATCCCTGCCACGGAAATGTCGAAACAGGCTTTGATGATTTAGCCACCCGGTCTGTCGCCCGAGTCACGCGTAAGCCTAATGACTCGCACACCACGCGAAAACACAAACTGGGTTAAAGCTACTTTTCAAAAAGGCAGGGTTTCGATGAATTCAATCGCCGATCTCACTACATTCGTCCTGGTGGTCCGCGCTGGCACGCTTACGGAAGCCGCGCGCAGACTGGGTCTGTCGGCAGCCTCCATCAGCAAGCGCATGACGCGTCTGGAAGAAGAGCTGGGCGTCCGCCTGCTCAACCGCAGCTCCCGCTCCATGAGCCTGACCGAAGAAGGCACCGAGCTGTACCACCGCCTGGTGGTGATTCTGGACGATCTCGACGACAGCATTTCGGCTATTTCCCGCAGTGGCGACAACGCCAAAGGGGTGCTGCGTGTGGTGTCCACCTCGGGCCTGGGGCGCAACCGCATCGCGCCGCTGGTGTCCGAATTCACCAGCGAATACCCGGAAACCGCTGTCCAGCTGCACCTCTCAGACCGGCACGTGGACTTTATTCGTGAGGGCTACGATATTGCCATCACCATCGGCCAGCCCGGTGATTCCACCCTGATTGCCAAGCGCCTGATGCGCAACCGCTGCTATATCTGCGCCACCCCGGAGTATCTGGCCAAGGCACCACCCCTGCGCCGCCCCTCTGACCTCAAGCGTCACCGCTGCCTGGTGCTGGACTGCTACGGCTCCTTCCGCGACCTGTGGCCCCTCAGCGGCCCCGATAACCGCGAGATGGTGCGCGTTACCGGCAACCTGATCACCGACAGCGCCGAAACCCTGCGTGGCTGGCTGCTGGACGGCCAGGGCATTGCGCTGAAAAGCGAGTGGGATGTCATGGAAGAGCTGCAGACCGGGGCGCTGGTCAAGGTGCTGGACGGTTACACGGTACCCAATCTGGATTTCTATATCGTTTACGCCGCACGCAAGAACCTGCCCGCCAAGACCAAGTATTTTATCGAATTTCTGGAAAAGCATGCTCAGGAGGCCGGGCTGAATGCCCTGCGTTTCTCGGCCCTGGACGAGGATGACTGGTAACTCAGGAAAAGCAGCTTTTCTTTTTGTTCTGTTTCCAAGGCAAAAACCATTATGTAATCTGAGCCGCATGTGAGGGTATCCAGATACCGGCACATAAAGCGATCTCAACTGTTCCTGATATTTGATGAGTTATTGCATCAGACCCGCCCCCCGGCGGGCTTTTTTTTGCGTGCCCGATTGCCCGGATGTCACCGGCCCGTCATAGTGTCGGGAAATAATCGAGGCATGCAGGGCCTTATGTCAGACATCCCTTACTTCCCGGCCATTGTTGGCCATCGCGGCGCCCGGGGCGAGGCGCCGGAGAATACGCTGGTCAGCTTCCAGGTCGCAGTCGAGGCCGGCGTCAAGGCCATTGAACTTGATGTGCGCATGTCCGCCGACGGTCAGTTGATCGTGGTGCACGACCCCAAGGTGGACCGCACCACCTGGCATACCGGCCCGGTGCGGCAGTTCACCCAGGCCGAACTGGGCCTGCTGGACGCGCGCCGCAACACCCCCGGCTGGCACAGCCCGGTGGGCATTCCCACCCTGGCCGAGGTCGTGGACATGTGCCCGCCAGAGATGGGGTTCCAGTTCGAGGTCAAGGGCGGCGATGACCGCGCCTACCTGAGCCGTCTGGCCCACAACCTGCGGCTGCTGATCGTCGACAAGCGCCTGCATAACCGGGTGGTGGTCACCTCCAGCCACACCGGCTTTCTGCGCATGATGGCGGTGCAGGCCCCCAACGTGATGCGCGGCTACGTTTGCGAGTACCGTTATCTGCAACCCACCCGGCGCACCGCAGCCCTGGGCTGCCGCTGGCTGATCGCCCATTACAGCCTGGTCACGCCGCGCATGATGCAGCGGGCGCGCAAGCGCGGATTGCGTGTGTCGGTATGGACCGTGAATGACCTGCGTGAAGCGGAGCGGCTGGTGGCGCTGGGTGTGGACAGTATCATTACTGACTACCCGACCAGCTTCATTACCCATTTCACCCAGCAGGAACAGCGCCGCAAGAAGCCCCCGCTGCCGTCACCCCCGCTGATCGAGGGCCTCTGAAGGCACGCCCTCGCCGAGTTCAAAGAAGGCCCGGATCTCATCAGCCCGGGCCTGGGCATCACGGTAGCCCAGGGCCATCAGCTCGCGGCAGAAACCGGGCTCGAACAGCAGATAACTGACCGCCGCCGCACCCGCCGAGCGGGTGCCGCCGGAACCGCGCAGAAAAAAGCGCAGGGTACGCGGCAGTTCACCGATGTGGGCAGCAGCAATCTCGTCAATGGGCTGCGAGGGATAGATCTTCAGCACATCCACTTCTCGCAGGGCGATGGCATGCTTGTCGCGTACGCCACGGGGCAAGGCCGCGACCGTGCTGTTGATCCGCTCCAGGCGCTCCACATCGCCCTCCAGGGTGTCCACAAACACACTGTTGAGCACATGACCCAGCACCTGGGCCATCGACGGGTAGGCATTCAGATGGCGCTGATGGTCCGCACTGACGTTGCCTGACACCCCCACCACCAGCAGCTTGCTGGCGCCGAGGTGCAGCGCCGGACTGAGCGGTGCCAACTGCCGCACGGCACCGTCCCCGTAATAGCTGCCCGACACCGACTGTGCCGGAAACAACAGGGGAATGGCCGATGATGCCAGCAGGTGCTCCAGCCCGATCACCGTGCGCCGACCCTTGCGCCGCGCCCGCGCCCACTCCTCCACCTGCTCCGCCGCCTGGAAGAACGCCACCGACTCACCAGTGGCATAGGACGACGCGGTGATCGACAGCGCATGCAGCTCGCCCCGCGCGATGGCCTGCTCGATCTGCCGGAAGTTGATCACCAGGGACAGCAAACGACGCAGCGGCCGGCTGTCCAGCAAGGCGCTGTTGACCGGAGTATTGCCGGTCAGCCAGGTGGGCAGCGCCCAGCGCAACAGGGACTTGATGAAGGCGGCGAGGTCCGTGCGGTAGATCTGCTCCGCCGTGAGATTGGCCCAGATGCGCTCAAGCCCGCGCACAGCAAGCCGGTAGTTGCCCGTATTGGCCGCCAGGCCGGCGGCGTTGATCGCACCGGCCGAGGTACCACAGATGATAGGAAAGGGGTTCGAAGCGCCCCGTGGCAGCAGTTCCCCCACGGCACGCAGCACGCCCACCTGGTAGGCGGCCCGGGCGCCGCCCCCGGACAGGATCAGGGCCCGATGCTGCGGCGCCGGCGGCGGCCGCGTACGCCAGCCGTCAAAGGCCAAGGGGGCAACAATCAGTCAAGGGCGTTGCGCGACAGGTCGCGCGCACGCTCGGCGGCTTCGCGGCCCTCCGGCGAGTCGCATTCCGCCGGGTTACGACCACAGATGTCGCAGCTGCCGTCCAGGCCCACCGCGCTGAGACCACCGCATGAGCCCTTGACCGGCTTGTTGGCCACGATCACACCAATCGCCATGCCGGCGAACAGGATGCCCACAATCACAAGGGCGGCGAAGAACGTCATCATGGTGAACAGCTCCCGGTAGCAATACCGTCATTGTACCAGATAGGTCCGGAAGGCTTCAGTCATGTCTTCACGGAAGCCCTCCCCGTCACGGGAGATCAGCAGCACCGCCAGATCATGCTCGCGGGCAAAGGCCAGCCCCTCCTCCGGACCGAGCACGGTGATCAGGGTGGCGTAGCCGTCCGCCTCCATGCAGGAGGGGTGGATGACCGTCACAGAGGCCAGTTCATGGTGCACCGGCTCCGCCGTGCGCGGATCTATGGTATGCGAGAACTGGCGACCGCCATCGCGGAAATAATTGCGGTAGTCGCCCGAGGTCGCCATGGCCATGTCACCGGGCTCCACGACACTGTGAATCTGCCGGGCGCCGGTACCCGGACGCTCGACGCCTACCCGCCAGGCGGTGCCGTCCGGCTTCAACCCGCGCGCGCGCATGTCACCGCCGATATCCACCAGCCAGGCCCGCACGCCACGCGCGTCCAGGTACTCACCCAGCAGGTCGACGGCATAGCCCTTGGCAATGGCCGACAAATCCAGATACAGCGCGCCCGGCTGCAGGATCTCGCGGCCCTCGTCACGGGTTTCCAGACGCTGCCAGCCCACCCGCTCACGGGCTGCCGCCAACTTCTCATCCGAGGGCGGCTCGCGACGACGGCCGTCCGGGCCGAAGCCCCAGAGGTTAACCAGTGGACCCACGGTGGGATCGAAAGCACCCTCGCTGATCTCGGCCATGCGCAGGGCTGACGCCAATACGCGGGCAAAGTCGGGCGGAATCCGTTGCCAGGTGCCCGCCTCTGCCTGATTGAAACGCGACAGATCCGAGTCGTCGATATAGGTGCTCATTTGCCGGTTCACCAGCGTCAACAGCGCCTCCAGATCTTCCTGAATCTGTTCCACCGAGGTGCCTGCAGGCAAACCGGCCATCTGCACTTGCCAGACTGTACCCATGGTCGGGCCGCCGATACGCTCTATCCGCTCGGGCCGCTCACACCCCTGCAGCATCAGCAGGCCGACAAACAACAGCAGGGCCCGAAGGCCCTGCGTTGCGATGAAGCGATGCATCATCGGCATGACATCAGCCACCGAAGTCATCCAGCAGGATGTTTTCTTTCTCGACGCCGAGGTCTTCCAGCATCTTGATCACGGCGGCGTTCATCATCGGCGGACCGCACATGTAGAACTCGCAGTCTTCCGGCGCCGGGTGGTCTTTCAGATACTCGTCAAACAACACCTGGTGGATGAACCCGGTGAGGCCGGTCCAGTTGTCTTCCGGTTGCGGGTCAGACAGCGCCAGATGCCATTTGAAGTTGTCGTTTTCCTCGGCCAGTTTGTCGTACTCGTCGACATAGAAGGCTTCGCGCATGGAACGGGCACCGTACCAGAAGCTGATCTTGCGCTTGGAGCCCAGACGCTTGAGCTGGTCGAAGATGTGAGAGCGCATCGGCGCCATACCAGCACCCCCGCCCACGAACACCATCTCGGCATCGGTCTCCTTGGCAAAGAACTCACCAAAGGGTCCGAACACGGTAATCTTGTCGCCCGGCTTCAGATTGAACACGAAGGTGGACATGATGCCCGGCGGAATATCCTTGGCACCCGGAGGCGGTGTGGCAATACGGATGTTGAACTTCAGTATGCCCCGCTCATCGGGATAGTTCGCCATCGAGTAGGCACGCACCACGTCTTCGTTGTTCTTTGCCCGCAGGTCAAAGAACTTGAAGCGCTCCCAGTCACCACGGAATTTCTCGGGAATGTCGAAATCCGAGAACTTGATGTCGTAGGGCGGGCACTCCAGCTGCACATAGCCACCCGCGCGGAAGTCGACTTCCTCGCCTTCCGGCAACTTCAGCACCAGCTCCTTGATGAAGGTGGCCACGTTGTTGTTGGAAATGACCTCGCATTCCCACTTTTTCACGCCGAAGAACTCTTCCGGCACTTCCACCTTCATGTCCTGTTTCACTGTCACCTGACAGGACAGACGGTAGCCCTCGCGGATTTCCTTCTTGGTGAAGTGGCCTTCCTCGGTGGGCAGAATGTCCCCACCGCCATCCAGCACCTTGCACTTGCACTGGGCGCAGGTACCACCGCCGCCGCACGCAGACGACAGGAAGATACCCTTGTCGGCCAGAGTGTTGAGCAGCTTGCTGCCCGCCGGCGCATCAATGCTGATCGACTCATCATCGTTGATATTGATGTGCACATCGCCGGTGCTGACCAGGCGCGACCGGGCACCCAGAATCACCATCACCAGCAGCAGTACGACCGTGGTGAACATCACCACGCCGAACACGATTTCCAGATTCATCATCGCTCTCCTCTACCCCGCGGTTACAGCTGTACGCCGGAGAAGGACATGAAGCCAAGCGACATCAGGCCCACCACAATAAAGGTAATGCCCAGGCCCTTGAGACCGTCCGGAACATCACTGTACTTCAGCTTTTCGCGGATGGCGGCCAGCAACACAATGGCCAGGGCCCAGCCCACACCTGCGCCGAAACCGAACACCACACTCTCGTTAAAGGTGTAGTCACGCTCGACCATGAACAGGCTGGCGCCCAGAATGGCACAGTTCACCGTGATCAGAGGGAGAAAGATGCCCAGCGCGTTGTAGAGCGCCGGCACATATTTATCCAGCGTCATTTCGAGAATCTGCACCAGTGCCGCAATCACACCGATATAACTGAGCAGACCCAGAAAACGCAGATCCAGATTGCTCAGCGCTTCAATGCCGGTCCACTCGAGTGCATTCTCGGTCAGCAGGTAGCTCAGGATCAGGTTGTTCACCGGCACGGTAATGGCCAGCACCACGATCACGGCAATACCCAGGCCAATCGCCGTTTGCACCTTCTTGGACACCGCCAGGAAGGTACACATGCCCAGGAAGAACGCCAGCGCCATGTTTTCAACGAAGATGGCGCGGATAAACAGGCTCAGATAATGTTCAAACACGTCTCATCCCCTCAGTATACGTCGCTGGTGCGCGAGTTCGGCGCCATCACGAATTGCTCTTCCTCGACCTGCTCCGGCTTCCAGGCGCGCAGCGCCCAGATAAACAGACCGATCAGGAAGAAGGCGCTCGGCGGCAGCAGCATCAGACCGTTGCTGTAGTACCAGCCACCTTCCGTGACCAGCGGCATCACTTCGATACCGAACAGCGAACCGGAACCGAACAGCTCGCGGGCAAAGCCCACCGCAATCAGCACCACCGAATAGCCAAACGCGTTACCCAGACCGTCCAGGAAGGACACGCCAGGCGGGTTCTTCATGGCGAAGGCTTCTGCACGGCCCATGACGATACAGTTGGTAATAATCAGCCCCACAAACACCGACAGCTGACGACTGATATCGTAAGCGTAGGCACGCAGGAACTGATCCACCACGATCACCAGCGAGGCAATAATGGTCATCTGCACGATGATCCGGATGCTGGACGGGATGGCACTGCGGATTACACTGACGAACAGGTTCGAGAACACCAGTACAAATGTCAGCGCCACACACATGGTGAGCGTGGTGCTCAGCTGTGTGGTAACCGCCAGTGCAGAACAGATGCCCAGAATCTGCAACGCAATCGGGTTGTTGTCAAAAATGGGCTGGAACAGGATGTCCTTTTTCTTCTCGGCCATGACTGTCTCCTCAATTCAGCAGCGAGCTGTCGTTTTTCAGACGCTCAAGATAAGGGCCGAAACCGTTCTCGCCCGCCCAGAACCGCACCATGTTGGTTACACCGTTGGCGGTCAGGGTGGCACCGGAAAGACCATCAACCTTGTGTTCGGCGTCAGGCGTGCCGCTGTCGACACTGCCCTTGATCACCTGGAAAGCCACATCGCCGTCGTCATCGAACAGCTGCTTGCCTTCCCACAACGAACGCCAGCGCGGGTTCTCGATCTCACCACCCAGACCCGGCGTTTCACCGTGCTCATAGAACACCACACCTGCGATGGTGCTGATGTCGGTTTCCAGAGACAGGAATCCGTACATGGTGGACCAGAGGCCATAGCCGTGTATCGGCAGGATCAGGCGCTCTGCCTGTCCTTCGTCATCACGCACGATATACACCTCTGCAACCCGGGACTGCCGGCGAATGGAGGCAATGTCCTGATCGCTGGACAAGCGACGGCCCATCTCATCGTCACGCGCTGCGCGCCGCTGGTCAAAGTCATCGGGCATATCCACGTACTCGCCGGTTTCGATATCCACGAAACGACGATCGATCTTCGCGAACTCGGCCTGCACATCCACGCCCGGCTCGTAACGGCCCGCAGCGCGGAGAATGTTTACCTGACGGTCCAGAATCCGGTTGGCTTCCTGGGTTGGGCGCAGGGTGACGGCGGCGGTGGATACCACCACCGCGCACACCAGACATACCATGAAAGCAACGGCCAGGGTTCCGCCGACACTGTCTTTGTTAAAAGCCATTACACCACCTCTGCCGTGCGCCGCTGGCGACGTTTGATATTCGCCTGAACCACAAAGTAATCGATCAGGGGTGCACACAGGTTACCGAACAGGATGGCCAGCATCACACCCTCGGGGAACGCCGGGTTGACCACCCGGATCATCACCACCATCAGACCGATGAGTATCCCGAACACCCACTTTCCGGTGTTGGTCATTGCCGCCGAAACCGGATCGGTCGCCATGAACACCAGACCAAACGCCACGGAACCGATGGTCAGGTGCCAGTACCAGGGCATGGCGAACATCGGATTGGTATCACTGCCGACAACATTGAACAGGCTGGCGAGGGCCACGGTGCCTACGAGCACACCGGCCATGATGCGCCAGGAGGCGATGCGGGTGAGCAGCAGGACGGCAGCGCCCAGCATGATAGCCAGCGTCGAGGTCTCGCCGATCGAGCCCTGGATACCGCCCAGGAAGGTCTGCATCCAGGTGATGTCCACCGCGTTGCCCACGGCAGCATTTTCGGTCAGGCCTGCAGCAAAGTTCAGGTCACCGGAAGCCGCCAGCGACAACGGCGTGGCGCCACTGAAGTTGTCTACCGCAGTCCATACCGCGTCACCGGACATCTGCGCCGGGTAGGCAAAGAAGAGGAAGGCACGACCGACCAGCGCAGGGTTAAGGAAGTTCTTGCCAGTGCCGCCGAAGACTTCCTTGCCGATCACAATACCGAAGGACACACCCAGGAAGACCTGCCACAGCGGAATGGCCGGGGGCAGAATCAGGGTGAAGAGGATACCGGTCACGAAGAAGCCTTCGTTCACTTCATGCCCGCGCTTCCAGGCAAACAGCCCTTCCCAGAGGAAACCGGTCAGATACACGGTGGCCACGATAGGCACGTAATACACCAGACCGTGCAGGAAGTTGGCGAAGAAGCTGGTGTGATCAAAGCCGGTCAGGCCCGCCACCAGCGCGGTGCGCCAGCCTTCGATGGCACTGTAACCGAACTCGGTAATCTGCAGGTTGGCCTGATAGCCGGTGTTGTAGATACCGAACAGGATCGCCGGGAAGGTGGCGAAAAACACGGTCATCATGACCCGCTTCAGATCGATACCGTCGCGCACGTGGGACGCCGCCCGCGTGGTGCTGGACGGGCTGTACAGCATGGTATCGAACATCTCATAGAAGACGTAGTACTTCTGCAGCTTGCCACCCTCGTGGAAATGGGGCGCAATCTTGCGGTCAATGCTTGCTCTCAAGCCCATGGTCAGCCCTCCAGCTCGATGCGAGTGAGGTTGTCACGAAGAATCGGACCGTACTCGTACTTGCCGACGCACACATAGGTGCACAGCGCCAGGTCCTCTTCCACCAGTTCCAGTGCGCCGAGTTGCTGGGCAGCATCGGTATCACCCACGATCAGGGCGCGCAACAGCTGAGTGGGCAGGATGTCCAGCGGCATGACCGTTTCATAGTTGCCGATTGGCACCATGGCCCGCTCACTGCCGTTGGTGGTGGTGGTGAAATCGAAGCGCTTGCCCGGAATCAGCCTGGACAAGTAGATGTTCATAACAGAATGCTTGTTGATACCGGGTGAAATGTAGCCGAACAGCTGACGTTCACGGCCTTCCAGCAGCACGCTCACCTGATTCGCCACGCGGCCCAGATAGGCCAGCGGGCCACGGGCATTGTGGCCGTTGAACACCGAACCGGACACGATACGGTTTTCACCACGCTTGAGCTGGCCTTCGGTCAGATCTTCCAGGCTGGCGCCCACGCGGGTGCGCAGCAGGCGCGGGTTTTCCACCTGGGGCCCAGCCAGGGCTACAACACGGTCGGTGTACAACCGGCCGGTGGTGAACAGCTTGCCGATGGCAATCACGTCCTGGTAGCCGACGCTCCAGGCGGTCTTCTTCATGCCCACCGGGTGCAGGAAATGCATGTGCGTGCCAACGTTGCCCGCCGGATGCGGCCCGGCGAAGCTTTCTTCACGAATCTGGCCACCGGCAAACGATGGCAGGTCCGTCTTCGGCCCGCGGCAGACCCAGACCGGACCGTCCGTGAGGCGGGACAGCACCGTCAGGCCGTTACGGAAGGCCTGCAGCTGCTCGCTGATGATCACAGCCGGATCGGCGGCAAGCGGATTGGTATCCAGCACCGGGACGAAAATGGCGCTCGGGGCGGTGCCTGGCGCAGGCACCTTGCCAAACGGACGCGTACGCAGCGTGGTCCACTGACCGGATTCGATCAGCTGTTCCTGCACCGCTTCGCGGCTCAGACTGGACAGCGCGCCCTCGTTGTGTGCCGGGAAGGTCTCGGCGGCATCGCCCTCGACCTCAATGACCACGGATTGCAGGACCCGCTTGTTGCCACGGTTGATAGCCACCACCGTACCGGCCGCAGGCGCCGTGTACTTGACGCCCTCGGTTTTCTTGTCGGTAAAGATCACCTGACCCAGTGCGACCCGGTCACCTTCCTTGACTTCCATGGTGGGCTTCATGCCCATGTAATCGCCCCCGAGCACGGCGACGGTGCGTACGCGCGGCCCTTCCTCGATCACCTGGCGCGGTGCGCCCGTAATCGGCAGGTCAAGCCCCCGTTTGATTTTGATCATAGCCTCTCGCCCACGTTCTGAAACTCTGGAGATAGGTGCAGCAAACGCTTTTGAAAACCGGCACTTGCGCGATATTTGCCGGGCCGGTCACTGGCGCGCGCCATTATAAGGATCAGGCTGCGCCAGCGCCAGCCAGCCGCTGGCGCCCTTCACGCCAACCCCACACACCCGGTACAGAAAGGGCCTGCAACCGCAAGCCCTGTTCTGTCACTTCAGTCTTTCGGGTACGACGGGAACTCGACCCCGGAAATCTGCTGCAGGATACGGACCACCTGGCAGCTGTAGCCGAACTCGTTGTCATACCAGACATACAGTACACAGTGATTGCCGTTGACGATGGTCGCCTCGGCATCAATCACCGACGCATGCCGCGCGCCCACGAAGTCCGTGGACACCGCATCCGGGGAACTGATGAAGTCGATCTGGCGCTGCAGCGGCGAGTGCAGAGACACCCAGCGCAGGTACTCATTCAGCTCTTCCAGGCTGGTTTCCTTCTCCAGAGTCAGGTTCAGGATCGCCAGCGAGACGTTCGGGGTCGGTACACGGATCGAGTTGCCGGTCAGCTTGCCCGCCAGTTCCGGCAGCGCCTTGGCGGCGGCCGTCGCGGCACCGGTTTCGGTGATCACCATGTTCAGCGGCGCGGCGCGGCCACGGCGCGGCCCCTTGTGGAAGTTGTCCAGCAGGTTCTGGTCGTTGGTGTAGGAATGCACCGTTTCCACGTGGCCCACGGCAATGCCGAACTTGTCGTTCAGGGCCTTGAGCGGCGGCACGATGGCATTGGTGGTGCAGCTGGCGGCGGAGATGATGGTGTCATCGTCGCCGATCAGGTCGTTATTGACCCCGTGCACGATATTCTTCAGGTCGCCCTTGCCCGGCGCCGTCAGGATCACTCGCTTCACACCCGGGCAGTTCAGGTGCTGGCTCAGGCCCTCGCGGTCACGCCACTTGCCGGTGTTGTCGATGACCACGGCATTCTTGATGCCGTACTGGGTGTAATCCACTTCCTTCGGGTCGTTGGAGTAGATCACCTTGATGAAGTTGCCATTGGCGATGATGGCGCTGTCGTCCTCGTCCACGGCAATGGTGCCAGCGAAGGGACCATGCACGGAATCGCGGCGCAGCAGGCTGGCGCGCTTCTGCAGGTCGCCCTTGCCGGATTCGCGCACCACAATGGCCTTCAGGCGCAGGCCATCGCCGCTGCCCGCCTTTTCGATCAGCAGACGGGCCAGTATCCGGCCGATACGGCCAAACCCGTAGAGCACCACGTCGGTCGGCTCTGGATGCACCAGCTTGTTGTCGGTGGCATGGGCCAGCTCGGCACGCACGTACTCTTCCAGGGACTTGCCCTGATTGTCCTTTTTCCAGTTGACGGCCAGCTTGCCGATATCGATGCGGCAGGGCCCCAGATCAAGCTTGCCGACCTCCTGCAGGATCGGGAAGGTGTCGACCACCGACAGTTCGGTGTCTTCGACCTGCTTCACGAAGCGATGCGCCTTGAGAATCTGGATCACGGACTTGTTGACGATGGACCGGCTGTATACCGTGGTGGTGACGTTCTTCTCACGGTACAGCTTGCCGATCATGGGAATCATCGACTCGGCAATCTCTTCCCGGTTCTTCCAGCGTCCGAAGTGGTCTTCCAGTTTGTTCACGAGATCAGGCCCTCACATGGCAGGAGTTTCGGGGCGCGCATTCTAGCGCTTTGGTGCCCGCTTATCCACCGGGTGAGCAGGGTTATTGCCCCAGGGCAACCGCCACCTGCTCGCGCAACGCTGGCACCACCTCGGCCTCGAACCAGGGTCGCTGACGCAGCCAGCGGGTGTTGCGCGGGCTCGGATGGGGCAACGGGAAAAAGGGCGCGGGCACCTCGCGATGGCGCGCCACCGTGTCGGACAAACTGCCCCGCCAGTCAGGCAGATAGCGCTGCTGGGCATAGCGCCCGATCAGCAGGACCAGACGGATATCGGGCATCCCCGCCAGCAGCGACGGATGCCAGCGCGGCGCACACTCCGGCCGTGGCGGCAGGTCGCCGCCCCGCCCCCGGCCCGGATAACAGAAACCCATGGGCATGATGGCGATGCGACTAACGTCGTAGAAGGTGTCCGGGGTCATGCCGAGCCAGGCCCTCAGGCGAACCCCGGAGGGGTCATCCCAGGGAATGCCCGATGCATGCACCCGGGTGCCCGGCGCTTGCCCGATCACCAGCAACCGGGCACTCGCGCTGGCCCGCACCACAGGGCGCGGCCCCAGCGGCAGCACCTCCTCGCACACCCGGCAGCCGCGTACCTCCTCCAGCAGTGGAATCAGCGCATCGGCCATGGCCAGGCTCCCGCGGCTCAGCTACGGGGTTCCTGCGGCCGCAGGCGCATCAGGCCTTCCTGGGCCACGCTGGCCACCAGCACGCCATCCTGCCGGTAGATATGGCCGAAGTTCATACCCCGGGCGCCGGAAGCCGACGGGCTCTGGGTGCTGTACAGCAACCACTCGTCCACCCGGAACGGGCGGTGGAACCACATGGCATGGTCGATACTGGCCGACTGCACATGCGGCTGAAAGAAGTTCATGCCATGGGGCAGCATGGCCGTGCCCAGCAGGCCGAAATCCGAACAGAAGGCCAGCAGGGCACGGTGGGTCGCCGTGTCGGCCTCAATCGGCTCGACAATGCGAAACCAGGTTTGTCGGGTCGGGTCCTGGGGCTCAGCCTCAAACCCGTTGGCGGGCTTGATCGGCCGGAACTCCACCGGCCGTTCGGCCAGAAAGGCCGGGCGCATCCGCTCGGGAATCCGGTGCGCAAACTGCTCGCGCAGGCTCTGGTCGGTGGGCAGGTTATCCGGCGCAGGCACCGGCGGCATGTCCGCCTGGTGCTCTACCCCACCCTCCTCCACCTGGAAGGAAGCCTCCAGGGTAAAGATCGGGCGACCATGCTGGATCGCCGTGACCCGGCGGGTGGTGAAGCTCTTGCCGTCGCGCACCCGCTCGACGTCGTAGATGATCGGGATGGTGAAATCGCCGGGGCGGATAAAGTAGGCGTGCAGGGAATGCACCGGCCGCTCGGCCTCCACCGTGCGGCTGGCCGCCATCAGGGCCTGCCCTGCGACCAGGCCGCCAAAGATGCTTTTCTGGCCAGTATCCCGGCTCTGGCCACGAAACAGGTTGGTCTCCAGCTGTTCCAGCCGGATGACGTCCAGCAGATCACGGACGACGTCTTTCATAATGCTCTCGCGCTGCGATACAAGCCGCGCATCATAGCACTTTTCAGCCTTCCGCCTGCAGCCCGCCAGCGGCCAGGCGCTCGCGCCCCCAACTACGATGAACATAGCCCATCACCCGGTCCAGTTCTTCCTGGGACACCTGGGCCGGTTCGCCGTATTCGAGCAGATCGTAGTGAAAGATGTACAGGCGCGACGCGAACTGCTCGAACGGCAGGGACGCCTCGCCGAACTGCTCACCGCAGCCCGAAGTGCTGACCACCAGGCCGTCTCCCCAGTCCTGACCGCTGTCGTTGTTCGGGTTGTAGAAATACACCCGCATCATGCCGGACGGGTCCAGTGATACACGCAGTATCGTGATGGCGTGCCAACCGATGAACCGCGCAGCGCTGTCGGTCACCGCGATGCCCGCCGGCTGGGGATGAATCAGCGGCTGATTGCCGTTGTACATCGGGTGATAGGCGGCATAGAAGTGGCGCAGGAAATCCTCCAGCTCGTGCAACAGTCCGGTGGCCACATCCACATTGATATGAAAGCCCCGCCCGGACCACCAACCGTGGAACTCCGGATTGACCCAGCGATGCGGATCACCGTCACGACCGACGCAACGACGCCCCATTTCGGCGTAGATCCGGTCAAGATGCGGCACCACCAGCAGGGACACCGGATCCAGATCCACGGGCATCTCGGTCGCGACACCGCCCGCGCTCTCGCGGGAGGAAATTGCCTGCCCCTCGAAATGCATGACGATCTCGTCATCGCGGGCGGCCCAGGCCACCATCTGCAGCAGGTAATCCGGGTCATTGAACGCCCACATCGACAGGGCCCGGGCCGACTGGCACGTGGGATTGTTGCCCTGCCCGATTCCCAGCGGCAGGCCCATCATGCACAGCACGCCCTCCAGCAGCCGGGCCTCGGGGGTAATGGCAGTGTCAGTGCGATGCTGCAGACGCTCTGCCGCCGACACACACAGCGACAGGCCAAGCTGCCGCCACAGTGCCGGAGCAATGGGAGGCTGGTAGAGAATGCCGCGCTCCAGCATCAACGCAAGCCCGTACACCGCCTGCGCTGTACCGGGGAATACCGCAGACTCGATCAGGGCATGTACCAGATCGCTGTAACACAACAGGCAATCGCGCCCCGTGGACGACAGCCCCAGACACTCCACCAGCAGATGATCGCCCTGCCCCAGCAGGTGACGCAGTATCACCGCATGATAGGGCGACACCAGCCCGGTATCATGCATGGCGCGGGCAAAGCCAGAGGCCTCGTATTGCAGCGCGGGGGCATCCATCCGGTCCAGGCGGCGCTGGTATTCCTCCAGGCCCGGATCTTCGCGGGTGGCCTGGGTCGGTCCGTACAGGCTGCTGACCAGCCGATCGGCGCCCTGGCCCGCCCCACCCCAGTGAATGTCACGCCGGGCGCGGCACACCGCAATCTGGGTGATCATGTCCTTGACGCTGTCCACCTGGATCGGGCGTTGCTTGAGAACGCGCCAGATCTCATCAATCAGCTGATCAATGACATGCTCGTAACCGATGGTTTCAGCAAGATAAGCGAACAGGTTACGTGGCACTCTGGCCAGACGCCCCTGCACGGCGCGCTCTGCTTCACCGGGCGCGGCAAACAGCAGCTCCAGATTCAGCGCCAGCACCTGGGTCAGGTAATGATGTGCCTGTTCAGAAGACATCAGCGGATGCAGGAACCAGCTCTGAGCAATGGCCAGCAAGCGCAACTGACTGAGCGACTCAATCACCACCAGCCCGGCATCGGCGCTGCGCAGGGCCCCGCGACTGAGCGAGGGCACCAGTATCTGCGGCGTCGCCCAGTCGGAACCGGCGAAGACACCCGCTTCTTCGATGGCCTGCGCCCGCGATGCCATCGCGGCACAGCCACTTTCTTCCTGCAACACCAGGCGGGCGGCGTCCAGCAGCGGCGGCATCTTGCCCGGTCGAGCAAAGGCCGGGGCCCGCGCCATGGCGGCCAGCGCCTCATCAAAACGCTCGACCCGCAAAGCAAGTTTCTGTGTCACGGCAACATCATCCGGATCAGTCACAGGATTCACCTTAACAGGCGCTGTCACATATAGAAATCGAGCGTCTCCTGATGGGCCAGCAACGCCTTGAGTGTGTCGGCCTCATCACCGCGAAAATAGACCAGCCCCCAGTGGGTGCCGAAGGCGGTACGCTTGGTGACCGTTTCCTGCAACGGGGCGGTCAGCTCATGCGATTCAAAGTACGGGTGATCTTCGGTTTCCTCGGGAATTTCCAGGCGGCTGACCACCCGGCGCCGGGGATAGACACCAAAACAGCCCGCATAACCTTGCGCATCCTCGACTTCTTTCGGGAAGAACGCCTGGATTTCCTCTTCGGTGGTCTTCGGATCGAACGACAGAATCAGCGCCTGATAGGCATTGAAGCCATAGACTCGCTCCAGCAACTCGAACACCTTGAAGCCCGGCGGACGATAGGCCACTTCACCGAAATACATCTCGCTGTCGCTGGTCACGAAGTATTCCGGATGGATGAAGCCGAACTCGATATCGAAGGTTTTAACCAGTTTTTCAATCTGCTCGGTAATCTGGGGCCGGTAGCGCTCCAGCTCGGGTGATGCCGGTACAAATACCGAATAACCGAGTGATACGTACTCGGAAATATTCAGAAACCGGATCTTGCCCTGATGAATCCAGGCTTCGACGGCAAACTCCCAGCCATCCAGATGCGACTCCATCAACGACGGAAACTCCTCATCGGGAATGGCATCCACGTCATCCGGCGTGCGGATGACCCGATGCCCCAGGCATCCAGCCTTGTCGAACGCCTTGAAATGAATCGGGTCATTGGGATCGCCATCCAGTTTCAGCAGGGTCTGATTGACGCGCTTGAGAAAACGCATCACATCATCACGATCATGAGCCTCTTCAAAAATACCTACACGGATACCACCCAGTTGCGCCCGGCGCTTCATCAGCGACTTGTCCCGCATCAGCATGGCCTGACCGAGCAGACGCGGGTTATCCAGCAATACCGAGTTGATCGCACCCGCCCATTCCACCGTTTCCTCGAACAGCGGAATGGCGACATCGACCCCCATATCGGCCAGCGTCTGGGCGATTTCCATGGAGCGATCGTTGAGTCGCTCGAAATTCCAGGGTACGTAGGGGATATCGTGCTCGCGACAGTAGTCTTCAGCCCAGTCAGGGGCCACTACCACGTAGCGACGATCAAAGGATGCGGCAGCTTCAACCGCGTTCAGGCTCCAGCCCAGCAGTGCGACATAGCCCTTGTCCGGATTCTTCGTCATTGGCTGCCTCCTTACGTTGGCAGTGCATGACTCGCCAGCGTGAAGACCGGCGAGGCCGTCAAGAGCCTGTACACCCTACACGAATCTGCCCTGCATCACACGTTGGCCCCGAAAAGGCACGCCCGTCACTGGCGATTTCAGCACGAATTTCCGTTACAATGCGCGCCCCGTCGGACCAGCAACGATGACCTCGATGACGTTACTTCCGGGCTCGCCCGTCTTCCCCACCGGTCAGGATCACTATCGCCTCTGGCAAGGCCTGGACAGCGGCAGCCTGGCCGTCACCCTGGCCGAACTGGCCCGCGGCGCCGGACACCTGCTGCTGGTGATCACCCCCGACAGCAGCAGCGCCCAGCAGCTGCACGACAGCCTGACGTTTTACCTGGCCGACAGCGACACCCCGGTGCTGCTGTTCCCTGACTGGGAAACCCTGCCCTACGATCTGTTCTCACCGCATCAGGACATCATCAGCGAGCGCGTGCAGGTGCTGCACCGGCTGCCGGACAGCCACCGGGGTGTTCTGATCGCTCCGGTCAGCACCGTCATGCAGCGGCTGGCCCCCCGCGTGCAGATCAGCGGCAACAGCTTCCTGCTCAAAGTCGGTGAGCGCTTCGACATGAACGCCACCCGAGCGCGCCTGGCGGCCTGCGGCTACCGGCAGCGGGACAGTGTGTTCGATCATGGCGAATTCGCGGTGCGCGGCGCCATCATGGATATTTTTCCCATGGGCGCCGACCAGCCGTTCCGCATCGAGCTGTTCGACGACGACATTGAATCCCTGCGACTGTTCGACCCGGAAACACAACGTTCCGTGGATCAGGTTCAGGACATTACCCTGCTGCCTGCGGCAGAATATCCACTGAGTGCCGACGGTATCACCCGTTTTCGCAACCGCTTTCGCGAACGCTTCGACGTCGACCATCGCCAGTGCAGCCTCTATCAGGATGTCTCCGAA